>NZ_LSKH01000109.1:0-20502 GCF_001557395.1 Sphingomonas sp. CCH5-D11
GTCGGCAAAGGCCACGCCTCAGCCGCTGTCCTCGGGCGCTCCCGTGGCGTTTCCCGGCGCGGAAGGGTTCGGGCGAACCGCGAAGGGCGGGCGCGGGGGCAGGATCATGTTCGTCACGACGCTTGCCGATGCGGGCCCGGGTTCGCTGCGGGCGTGCATCGAGGCGTCGGAGCCAAGGGTGTGTGTTTTCCGCGTGTCCGGCCTGATCCGCTATACGACGCTACGCCCCATCATCCGCCATCCGTTCATCACCATCGCCGGCGAAACCGCGCCCGGCGAAGGGATCATCATCGCTCATGCGGGTGGCAAGGGCGCGACGACACCCTTTGTGATCAAGAGCAGTCACGATGTCGTGGTGCGCCATATCCGCGTTCGCAACGACCGCGATGGAGAGCAACGGGCATCGGACAGCGCGTTTATCATCGAAAGCAGCAGGGACGTCATTCTGGATCACGTCAGCGCCAGTTGGGCGCGCGATGAGAATATCGGAGGCTATGCGCAGAATGACCGCCTGACGATTTCCTGGTCGATCTTCGCGCGCGGCACCCCGCGGCACGACAAATGCGCGCTTCTGGCCAGTGATCCCAAGGGGCCGCAGCAAGTAAGCTTTCTCCACAACCTGTGCGCGCACAATGGGGACCGCAATCCTGACGTGAACTTTCCTCCCGGCAGTTGTGTCGAGGTGGTGAATAACGTCCTCTACAATGCCGGGCTGCAGTTCACGGAAGTCTGGGAAAGCTATGGCGGTACCCCGGTGAACATCGTCGGCAACTATTATCGCAAAGGACCGAGCACGTCCGATGTCTCCTATGTGCTTGATCGGCCACGGGTGGGATCGAAGGGGGAGGCGCGAATCTTTTTCGAAGGCAATGAGGTGGACGGTGGCGGCATGGTCGTGGCGCCGGTGGCCAAGGAGGCGCGGGTGCCGACGCCGGTCTGCCCGCTGACGATTTCAGCGCGGCCGGCGCGCGATAGCTATGCCGAAGTGCTGGAGCGGGCCGGTGCCTTGCCGCGCGACGCCGTTGATCGTCAGGTCATCTATGAGGTTCGGACTCGCACCGGACGGATTGGCTTGCCCGACCGAACGCTTCCGAAGCTGGCGCCCGGCACTCCTTACCCGGATGCCGATCGGGACGGCATGTCAGACACATGGGAGCGGGCGAATGGGCTGGACCCGGCCCGGAATGACGCGTGGGAAGACCGGGACGGGGACGGATGGGCCAATCTGGAGGCGTTTCTCGATTACGCGCACAAGGCGCGGGTGTCGGGTAAGCAGATCGATTGAGCGTCGGTTCGCGGCGCCTTGGAGGGCGCCGGGTTCTCCTCAGGCGGGCCGCTCCTTGCCAGTAAACAGGGCCTCCACTTCCGATCCGGCGCCGTAGCGTTCGACGACTTCCAGTTTATCATCGACGGTGAGTCGGAAGATCGTGCCGTGATGGTCTGCGGCATTGAGTGTCCGCACCACCAGCAGCCAGGCGCCGGGACCGCGCAGATAGGTGCGGACATTTGCGACCGCTTTCGTCATGTCCTCGGCCGAAAAATAGTGCCGGTTCAGCAGATTTGCGGCGCGAATCAGATCAAATCGGCCGATCAGCGCAGGGTTGAGCCGTGTCACGTCATCTTCGATCAGCGAGACGTTCTTCATCCGTGCGAGATGCGGCGTAACCAGGGCGACTGGCGTGCCGGCGGCAGCATCCGGAACCTGGGGGCCGAGCAACCGCTTCGCAGCGTTGCCGATCGCCGCCATGCCGGTGACGTAATCTAGCCGGCGACGCCATGGTCGGATCGGCGCGCCCAGCACGTCATATTGAAGAACGTGGCCGCCGGGCTCCACCAGGGCGCGGCAGCCCCATGGCAGCTTTACCAATTTGGCGTGGATCAGCCGGTCCGTCGCGGTCACGTGCGGCACCTGGCCGGAGCGGCGGAGCGCATTGACCAGCTCGATCGTGGTCGTCCCCGATGATATGCCGAGATCGAGCAATTCGTCGATCCGACTGCCCGCTTCGGTCAGGCGCTGCACCAGCAGGGAGTCGATGGCAGCCATCCGGCCCGCCTCCGTCCGCTTGAACGTGGCATTGCCCGTCTTGAGCGAGCCGAAGAAGCGTGCCTCGTACCGCGTGGAGATGCGATCAAGCGGTCGGCCGAAGAATTGAGTTGCGGTGGGCACGGAATCTCCGTCGCGCGGTGAATAGATTTCCCTGAAACTAGGCCGATGCGCCGCGCCGCGCGCCGGTTCGGACGGGCTAATCCGCCTGAACTCTCCATGACGAGATGTTTGCACGTAAACCAGGGGAGCAAGCCCCGGGGAGCTCGACACATGCAGGACGCACCGATCATCGTAACGGGAAGTCCGCGTCTAAGCGCGAACGAGGCGAAAGTCCGCTTCATCACGGTGATGATCGCATCTGGCGCCTTGTTGCTGGTGATCGCCCGCGTCCTGACTTTCCCGCTGAAACGCGACGAACAATTCTACATCATGGGCGGCGTGCTCTTCTCGCCCGGGCTGTACGAGAACTTCGGATTCAGCCACCTTCCCAATTTTCCCTTGCTGTTCAACGTGATGTTCGAGATGCTTGGCACCACGCATTATGTGCTGGTCGCCCGCCTGATCATTGCAGCCGGCTGGATTGCGGCGACGCTTGCGGCATGGCGCATCGGGCGAGACATTGCCCGCAGCACCGCGGCAGCGGCGATCATCATGGCGGCGCTGCTGCTCAATCCCGTGTTCCTGGACCAGACCGGGATGGCAGCAACCAACAACTTCCTGCCCGTTCCACTGATCCTCTGGGGCCTGTGGGCGTTTGTTCGCTCGGTCGAGAAGGGCGGGGAGCCAAAGCTGGCGTTGCTGACGGGGCTGCTGCTCGGGACGGCGGCCGGCATGAAGGCGAATTACGCGGTCGTCATCGCGCCGATGGGGGCGGCCGCCTTGTTGATGCCCACAAGCCTCATCTTGCGTGACCGGCTTGCACGGTTCGCGCTGCCCATGGCGGCCGGCGCGATCATCGGATTGCTGCCGACCCTGTATTTTCTGGCGAAGGATCCCGCCGGGTTCTTCGTGCACACGGTCAGTTTCCACCGTGGGCCGCAGCTCGGCTTCTGGTCGCTCGTCTCGCGTGAAGTCACCCCGGCGATCACGCCCCGCGCGAAGTTCATCGTTGCGAGCGGCGTGTGGCTGGGCGGCGCCTCGCTCGTGCTGGTCGCAGTGCTGATCTACTCCGCGATACAGGCGCGGCTGCTGCGATCACGTGATGGAGTGCTGGCGACCTTGCTGGCGATGCTGGTGCTCGCGGCTGCCATTTCCTTCATCCCGACGCCCGCGTTCAGCCAATATTACACGCTGCCGATCCCGTTCCTGCTGATGGTATTTGCCGTGACGGTGAGCAGGATGAGCGATCCTGAGCGCGCGCTCTCCGCGCCGGTCTTCTGGTCCGCGGCAGCGGCGATCACGCTGGCGGGACTGCCCGTGACAGCGCCTTCGATCCTGGATGGCGTACGGCCGCAGAAGTGGACCGGTATTGCCGTGCACCGCGAGGCGGAGAAGATCGCCGCGCTAGTGAAACGATCGGGCCCGATCGCCACGGCCGGGCCGCTGCATGTCGCCGAGGGTGGCGGCTCGGTCTATCCCCAGCTTGCGCTGGGACCGTTCGTGGTGAGGGCGATGAAGTTCGTGCCCGCAGACGAGCGGGCGTACTTCGCACATCCCGAAGCGCTGGAGGAGATGCACGGGGTTTTCCGGCGCACCATGCCTGCAGCCATCCTGACCGGCTTCGACGCGACGCTTGACCCGGTTCTGAGCGCCTTTGCCAAGGAGGCGGGCTATCGCCCAATGCCGATGCCGCTCCGCCGATCGAGCCGGGAGGAGCGGGACGGTGCGGCCGTCTATGTCAGGCCGGATGGCGCTGCTCGATAGCGTCTGCGACTAAGGCTTTCCTGACCGAGCCCCAGCATTCGCCGGGGGCCGTTGGTCACTTCACGTTGGTCAGGCTCCGGGAGCCTGACGCAGCGGTACGATCTCGAAATCGAGGGAGAGTGGGCCGGCGCCGTTGAGCTGCGCCTCGACGATCGGGGCGGGCCGGCCCTTAATCTCGAGGAACATGCGGCCGAGATACTCGCCGATAATGCCCAGAAACAGTGCGTTCAGCGTGATGCCGAGCAGCAGAAGGATGGTGGTGGTGGCAAAACCCGCGGGCCATTGCTGGCCAAAGATCAGCCGCCCGATGAGATAGCCGACCATCAACAGGATGGTGACCACGCCAACCGCGATCCCGATGCCCGACGCCATGCGAAGCGGCACCAGCGAGTGGTTCAGCAAGCCGTCCATCGCCAGCGAGACCATCTGGCGCATCGGAAACTTGCTCTCGCCAGCCGTCCGTGCCGCACGATCATAAGCGAAGCCGACCTGCGAGAAGCCCATCGAGCTGATCATGCCGCGCAGATACGGGCTGGTATCGCGAACGGAGCGGAGCTCTGCGAGGATGCGCGCATCGACCAGGCGGAACTCGCCGGCATCGATGGGAAGATCATCGTCGCTCATCGCGCTGAGCCCGCGGTAGAACAGGCGGCGCGCGGCGGCGACCGCGGGCGGATCGGCCAGCGTGCGGCGGATGCCATAGACCACCTGATGACCCTGGCGCCAAAGCGACAGCATCTGCGGGATATGCTCAGGCGAATCCTGAAGATCGCAATCGATCTGTACGGAGCAGGCGCCACGCGCGTTCTGATAGGCGACCAGAAGCGAACGCTGATAGCCGTAGTTGCGCGCAAAGCGGATCACCCGCACCCGCGGATCGCGGGCGGCCAGTTCCCGCAGGATCGGGAATGTCCGGTCGGTTGAGTGATTGTCGGTAAAGATGATCTCGCACGCGTAATCGGGCAGGCGATCGAACACCGCGACGATGGCGTTGTACGCCTTTTCGGCGTTGTCCTCCTCGTTGAAGGCGGGAACGAGGATGGAGACGAGGGTGGGATCGTTCATGCCGCAACCTTTTCGCTGCGCAGCGCATCGATCGTGCGCCGCAGGCCTGCCTCAAGGGAGTAGGAGGCGCGCCAGCCCAACGTGGCGAGCGCGCGCGACGTGTCACCAAGCACCACATGCGGCACCATGTCCGCGCCGCCGCCGCCGTGATCATCCGCGAACCGGATCAGCTGCGGATCCGATCCGCAGCAGCGTGCCACGAGATCGGCTGCTTCCGCCATGGTGCACGCAACGCCCGTCGCGAGATTGACCAGACGCGCGGCGGGATGCTCTGACCGCGCCGTCGCAATGAGGCCGCTCACCACATCGTCAACGAAGATGAGATCGCGCCGCTGCTCGGGAAAGCGAATGAACGCCGTCTCGCCGGCGAGACATTGTTCGATCAGCCAGGGGATGAGGAAGTCCGACGACTGGTTTGGCCCGTAAGTGAGGGCAAGCCGCGCGGTGCGCACCGGGAAAGCGAGATGGCGGCCCACCGCCGACGCGAGCTGCGCCGCCGCGACCATGGTGCCGGCATAAGCGCTCTTGGGCTGTTCGCGCTGCCCCTCACGCGAAGGAACGGGGCCGTCGCCATATTCCGCGAGCGTGCCGGTCCGTACGAATGACTGTGGCGGCACGGGGAGCGCGGCCGCGGCCGACAACAGGCCGAGCAAGATGTCGAGGTCGCGGACGATCGCCACCCGATCCTCCGCCACGTCGGGATGCGGCGTCCGGCCAGTCCAGGTGGCGAGATGATAGATGATGGTCGGCGCGATTTCACCCAGTGCCTGCCGAACCGCAGAATGATCGGACAGGTCGAGCCGGTGGACCGTCGTGCCGGGCGCCAGGCGGTGAAGCGTGGTGCCCGGCCGGACGAGCGCGTGGACACAGGCACCCTCCGCCATGTGCCGTGCGGCGAGCGCGCTGCCGATGAAGCCTGCCGCGCCGGTAATGGCGATCCGCTCGACCATCTCGCGCGCTACGACACGAGCACAGGCTCGGGCAGCGGCACCAGGAAACGGCCGCCACGTGCCGCAAAGCCCGATTGCTGCGCGCGAATTTCATCAAAGAAGTTCCAGGCGAGCACCATCAAAACGTCGGGCTGCTCGGTCTCGATTGCTTCCGGAGACCGCACCGGGATCTTCATGCCGGGAGAGTAAAGGCCCTGCTTCAGCGGATTGCGATCCACGAGAAAATCGAGATCGTTAGTGCCGATGTTGTAGAAGTTGAGAAGGGTGTTGCCCTTTGCCGGTGCGCCGTAGCCCGCCACCTTCAGTCCCTGAGCGCGCAGATCGCCCAGCATGGCCGTGAGCCGGCGGCCGATGTCCGCCACGCGATCGGAAAAGTCGTCATAGGTGGCGGATAGCAGCATCCCGCCGGCTTCCTCTTCCTGCAGCATCTCGGCGACGGCTGGCGTTGGTGCGCTGATGCCGCTGCGCTGCAGGAACACGCGCATCGATCCACCGTGAACCGGCAGCCGCGTGACGTCCACCACCTCGAGATCGAAGAAGGCGCCGAGCTTCTGAATCGACAGCAGGCTGAACTCGGAGACGTGCTCCTGATAGACCGTGTCGAATTCGTTGCGGTCCAGCAGCTCCTTGGCCCAGGGCACCTCGATCACGAAGGTGCCGTCAGGTGCGAGGAGATGTGCGACGCCGGACATGAAGCTGTGCAGATCGCCAATGTGATTGAAGGTGTTGGTCGTGACGATCACCTTCGCCTGACCGGTCTTCTTGATCATGTTCGCCGCCGTTTCCGGCCCGAAATAAGCAACGTGCACCTCAACGCCGCGCGAGGCCGCGATCTCAGCGAGATTGGCAGCCGGATCGACGCCCAGCGTCTTGCAGCCGAGTGCATTGCACGATTGCAGCAGAAGGCCGTCATTGGCGCCGATGTCGACAATCAGCCCGTCACCGGCGCGCTCAGCCAGCACCTTCGCCAGACCGGCGAAATGGGTGTGCATGGTATCCGCGCCCGAGGGAACGTACAGATAATGGCGGAAAAAATCGGCCGGTATCTGATCCGCCACCTGGATCAGGCCGCAGTGCAGGCAGGCCTGGGTGTTCAGGGCAAAGCTGGGCTGTTGCTCCGCAAGCTCGCTTTCGCGCACGAACATGTTGGCGGGCGGATGATCCCCCATCGGCAGGAACAGATAGGGTTGCGGTGCAAGGCAGGCACGGCAGCTGTTCAATCGGTCACTCATGTAAGCCCCCCAAGTTCAACAAAAGTCAGGCGATCTTGAGCTCCGGCGTGGCCTGGCGCGGCTGCTGGCTCGCGAACTCTTCGAAACAGGTGTGGATGTAGTCGATCTCGGCGTCGGTCAGGCCGTGATGGCAGGCGAGCAGAATGCCGCCGCGCATCACCGCGTCCGCCATGGGATAGCCACCCGCCGCCGTGCGCACCTCGACGTTCATCATCGCCGGCTGACGCAGGATGTTGCCGGTGAAGACCACGCGGGTCTGGATGTCGTGCTCCTCGAGGAAGATCTGGAGCGTGCGGCGGTCGAACGGCGCGTCTTCGCGGATGGTGAGCGCCAGCGCGAGCCAACCGGTGCGCGAGTCGGGCAGCTGTTCGGGAAGGATGAACCAGTCTGCGTAACGCTCGAAAAAGGCGCGGTGGCGGGCGAAGTTGCGTTCCCGCAGCGCGATGTTGTGATCGAGCTTGTCGAGCTGGACGAGGCCGAAGGCGGCGCCGACCTCCGAGGGTTCCAGATTGTAGCCAAGTTCCTCGAAGACGAACTTTGCATCATAGGGAATGCCCTGAAGCGCCACGTCGAAGCGCCGGGAGATGCTTTCCGAATCGACGAAAAGCGACGAGGACCGGCCCCAGGAACGCAGCAGTCGTGCGCGATCCGCCAGCGCATCATCGTTCACGCAGAGCATGCCGCCGTTGCCAGCGGCGTTGATGACATGGCTGCCGTAGAAGCTGGTCGTGCTGATGTCCGAGCGCGTGCCCGTGCTGGTGCCGCGCAAGGTTGCACCCAGGGTATCGGCGCTGTCCTCGATCACGATCAGGTTGTGGCGTTTGGCGATCGCATGCAGCTTGTCCCAATCGGGCAGGTTGCCGATCAGCGACGGGACCATCATCGCGCGGGTGCGATCGGTGATGAGCTCCTCAATCTGATCCTCGTTGATGTTGTACGTGCCTTCGCGCACGTCGACGAACACCGGCACCAGCCCGGCACGGATGATCGGCGCGACCGTGGTGATGAACGTCAGCACCGGCGTGATCACTTCGCTGCCGGGCGGCAGCTTCAGCAACTCGACGGCCAGGTAATTGGCCGAGGAGCCCGAATTCACCATGATGCCGTGCTTCTTTTCGAAGAGAGCGGCGACGCGGGCTTCCATCTCCCGGACACGGGCGCCCATTTGCGTGGAGCTGCGCAGCACTTCGACAACGGCGGCAATCTCCGCCTCGCCGTGTACCGTCTGACCGTAGTTCACGCGCATGCGGCAATCTCCGTGGATGAATCGAGAAAAGGATGGGGATTGCGACGGGCGAGGCCGGCGTCGCGGGTGTAAAGTTCGATCTGGCGCTGAGTGTAGGCGCGCATGTCGGTTTGCCCGCGCAGGTGCGCCTTGTACCAATCGACGGTCAGCGCGACGGCCGCTTCGAACGACAGGCGCGGGTGCCAGCCAAGGCCAGTGCGAGCCTTGGTGCTGTCCAGACGCAGCACGCCCGCTTCGTGCGGGGCGGCGACCTCCTGTCCGTAGCGGATGTCCGGCGCGCCGGCGCCCCAGCAATCGACAAAGGTGCGGGCAAAGGTCCCGACGTCCACCGCTTCGGCTGGATCGGGGCCGAAGTTCCACGCGCCAGCGGCGGAACGATCCCCCTCCATCAATGCGGTGGCGACCTGGAGATAGCCTGCGAGCGGCTCCAGCACGTGCTGCCACGGGCGGATCGCGAGCGGATTGCGGATGGTGAGCGGCAGGCCAGTGCTGGCCGCCCGAACGATATCCGGCACCAGCCGGTCGACGGACCAATCGCCGCCGCCGAATACGTTGCCAGCGCGGACCGTGGCCACCAGCGGCGCATCCGGGCCGCTGAAATAGGAGCGGCGAAAGGCATCGGCGACCAGTTCGGCGCAGCCCTTGGAGGCGCTGTACGGGTCAGCGCCGCCCATCGGATCGCATTCCCGGTAGCCCCAGGTCCATTCGCGATTGTCGTAGCATTTGTCGCTGGTGACGATCACGATCGCGCGCAGCGATGGCATGTGGCGCGCGGCATCCATGATCGCCGCCGTCCCCATCACGTTCGTCTGAAACGTTCCGAGTGGATCCGCATAGGACGGCCGGACGAGCGACTGCGCGGCAAGATGGAAGATCACTTCCGCATCCACCCCGGCAAGCGCGGGCGTGAGCGCAGCGGCATCGCCAATGTCGGCGATGCGGTGATCCAGCAGTTCCCCGATCCGCGCGCTTTCAAACAAGCTGGGTGCGCCGTCGCACGGGGGGAGCGCGACGGCGCATATGTCGGCGCCCAGCCGCCGGAGCCAGAGCGCCAGCCAACCACCCTTGAAGCCGGTGTGACCCGTCAACAAGACCTTGCGGCCGGAAAGCGCCTGACCCGCCCGGTGGTCGGCAGCCGTGGCCTCACGCATTGGCTGCGATCCGCTTGACCACCGAGCCAGCGCTTTGATCGAGGGGGCTCAACCAGGGCGCCTGCCCGGACACACATAGACCCGAAAGATGATCCCGATCGCGCACCGTATCCATTGGGTGCCAGAAGCCGTGATGGCGATACGCGAACAGTTCGCCGTCCTCCGCCAGACGGGACAGGGGACCCTGCTCCAGCGGCTCGGCATCGCCGGACAGATAATCCAGCACTTCCGGTTCGAAGACGAAGAAGCCGCCGTTGATCCACGTTTCGTGCTTCACGACCTTTTCGGTGAATTCCGACACCCGGTCGCCGGTGAGCTCAAGATTGCCGAAGCGCGCCGGCGGCTGAACCGCGGTGACCGTAGCAAGACCGCCGTGGCTGCGATGGAAGCTAAGCAGCGCATCGATATCGATGTCGCCCACGCCATCGGAATAGGTGCAGAAGAAAGGCTCATCGCCGATCCAGTCGCGCAGGCGCAGCAGGCGACCGCCGGTCATGGTTGTTTCGCCGGTGTCGACCACCGACACGTTCCAGTCCATCGTCTGGCTGGAGCGCAGCGCAATCGCGCCGTTGTTCACATCGATCGTGAAGTCGTTTGCCATGAAGTGCAGATCATGGAAGAACTTCTTCATGATCATTGCCTTGTAGCCACAGGCGACGACGAAGTCGTGGAACCCGGAGCGGGCGTATATGTCCATGACATGCAAAATGATCGGTCGACCAGCGACCTCCACCATGGGCTTGGGAATGCGGGTGGTTTCTTCCGCAAGACGCGAGCCGAGCCCGCCCGCAAGCAACACCGTTTTCATGGCCTGGGCCTCCACTGCCAACGGCGTAAGATTAACCGCGGCAGAGGCGAGTGCGCATGGGGGCACTCGGGTAGCGCACTAACCCGTGCGGATAGGCCCTTCGGAGCGCCTCCCTTGCTCCTTTCGGAAGCATGAAGAGGGGCATGTGTCAGGCGGCCGGACATATGGAACGCTCAACCCGCGCAACGGGTCCATGATTATTCCTGGCGACATCGAACGGCGCGGGCCCGGGCGGCTCACGCCAGAGCGTGAACCTTTGCCGACCCGGCCACCCCTGCAAACGGTGGCACCAGTTCGTCATACACGTTCATGACGGCTGCGGCGTGACGCCTGGCGCCGAAATGATCGAGCGCGTGCAGGCGAGCAGCATCGGCGAGCCGATGCCATTCCGCCTTGTCGGCCAGCAATCCAAGAGCCGCCCGCGCCATGGCGGCAGGATCATCCAGAGGCACGAGCGGGCCGAGCCTGCCGCCGCGCAGCGCCTCGACATTGCCGCCGGAACGGGTGGCCACAACCGGCGTGCCAACCAGCATGGATTCGATCAGCGTACGCCCAAAGGGTTCATCCTTGGCCGGCACCAGCAACAGATCACAGCCCGCGATCCAGTCGGCACCGGGCGCGCGATAGCCCATCAAGCGAATGGCGTCCGTTACGCCCAGCCGCTTCGCATGGGCCATCAGCTCATCGCTGCCGATTTCGAGTGGGGTGCCGAACAGCAACCCGCACACCGGACGGCCGGGATCGAGATCGCGCAGCCGAGCAATCGCCTCGATGAAGTAGAACGGCCGCTTGCGCACGATCATCACACCAAAGAAGCCGAGAAACTGGGTGTCGGGGGCGCAGCCAAGTTCGCCGAGCAGGGCGGCCCGGCGGGCGCGCCGATCGGCCTGCACATCGGTGTCAAAGGGGCTGTGGATCACCTGCGTCGGAACGTTGCGCGTGTCCACGTCACCCAAGGCGAAGGTAGAAACCGAAATGATCGCGTCGGCGATCCGTGGGGCGACGAGCCGCAGGCCACGCGCATCGGGGCTGCTTCGATGATGCCAGACCAGTCGCGCTCCCGCGCACTTGGCTGGCGCGGCCCAGATCGCGTGCGATCGGCCATCGTTGGTATGAACGATGTCGGCGCCCATCGCCCGGATCATCTCGGTGCAGGCGCGCGAGGCCTTTGCTATTCCGATGGCGTCGCGCAGGCCAGCCCTCTCACCATGACGGAGCGGAGGCAGGAAGCCTGCATGTCGCACCGGCACGTCGGCGCTGCGCATCAACCGCGCGATCTCGCCATCGGGCTCCTGGACGATGACCATGGGGTCGAACCGATCCCGGTCGATATTCTGGAGCAAGCCATGCGCCGAAATGTGGCTCCCGCCCAGTGCCTCTCCGCTAAACGGGAAACAGATCCTCGTCCGTCGTCGTGCCACGTTCGTTCCTCGGGGTGGGTCCGGTATTGATGTACCCCAAGGTGGGAGTGCTGCTCCTAGTTAATCGGAGTTACGCCGGAGTCGGCACGTCGGCGCACTGTTGCCGGATCAGCCAGCGCGCAGACCGGCAGCCGGTGTGGCGCGCAAGGCGGGAAGGCTGCTTGCCACCCCCACGCCAAGGGTCATGACGATCGATACGCCGAGGGTGCCAGCGATCGTCCACGGGTCCGGCGCCCAATGAAGTTCCAGAACATAAGTGACGACATACCAACCCGCAGCCGTGCCGAGCAGCAGCGCAACTACGGCAAGAAGCAGCGCCAGCAAGCCGTATTCGATCGCCTGACCGGCAAGGAGCTGACGCCGACTGCCGCCGAGCAGCTTCAAAACGACCGTGTCATAGCGCCGCGCCTGACCGGACGCCGTCACCGCGCCGATGAGCACCACGATGCCGGCCGCCACCGTCACGGCAGCGGCGGCGCGGATCGCCAGTGCGATGCGCCCCAGCAATTCGCTGACCTGGCCGATGACGTCACCGGTGCGGAGCATGGTGACGGAGGGTAGGGCGTTGGCAACAGCCGTGGCGACCGCGCCATCGCGGGCGGGGGGCGCATAGACGCTGGCAAGTAGGCTGTGTGGCGCTTCCTCGATATAGCCTGGAGAGAAGATCAGCGCGAAGTTGAGCCCGAGCCCCTGCCAGTCGACCTTGCGTAGCGCGGCGATCCGCGCCGGTATTTCGACACCCAGCACCGCAACGGTGACGGCATCGCCGACCTTCAAGCCAAGGAGTTCCGCCGCGCGATCCTCCAGCGAGATCAGTGGTGGCCCCCGGTAGTTGGACGGCCACCATTGTCCGTCCACCACGTCGTTGCGCGGCGGCACCGTGGCGGACCAAGTAATCGTCCGGTCGCCTCTCAGGATCCAGGCGCCTTCGGGCAGCGTCTTCATGTCGGCCACCCGTTGCCCCTTGATCGCGACTATCGAACCACGCAGCGAGGGCACAGCCTCGATCGTGGCGCTCGGCGCGCCTCGGTTCACGGCGGCGCGGAAGGTTTGCTCATCTTCGGGCTGGACATCGATGGCAAAAAAACGCGGCGCCTTGGCAGGCGCCGTGCTGGCCAGTTCGTTCGCAAGGCTGGTGTTGATCGCGGCAAGCGCCACGAAGAGCGAAAAGCCGAGACCCAGCGCGACCACCAGCCGATCCGTCTGGGCACCCGGACGATGGAGATTTGCGAGCGCCAGACGCACAAGCGGCCGGCGCGGACGGGGGACGCGCGCGAGCAGCCAGCGTAAGGCGACGCCAAGCAGCCACAGCAACAGGACGAACAATCCGGTCGCCGCGACGAAGCCAAAGGCGATGGCACGATCGCTGGCAGTAAGGACCGCCAGTGCGATCAATGCGGCAAGGATGAAAGCCATGGCGAGCAGCACCGCGGGCGTGGGGCGACGTGCCGCCGAGACCGCATCCCGCAGCAGGCTTGCCGCGGGTACGGCGCGAGCGCGTGCCAGGGCAGGTAGCGAGAAGAGAAGAGCGACGAGCAGGCTCAGGCCGGCCGCTACGAGCAGGGGGGCGGGGTAAAGGGCGAGTTCCGGCGGGATCGGAAGCGCGCTGCCTGCAAGCGTGCCGACGATCCACGGGATTGCTGCGCCCACGGCGAGCCCTGCCGCCACTCCAAGGCCAGCGACCAGGCCGATCTGAAGCAGGAACACGGCGGCGATGGTGGCGGAGCGTGCACCCAGCACCTTCAGCGTGGCAATCATCCGTCCCTTGCGCTCGAGATATGCGCTGACGCCGCTGCCAATACCGATGCCGGCGATGGCCAGCGCTGCAAGGCCAACCAAGAGGAGGAACTGGCCGAGCTGGTCGATGCTGCGCTTCACATTGCCCGCAGCATCCTGCGGCGTGCGGGCGGACCACCCGGCGCTGGGAAAGCGCCGCACAACCGCCTCGCCGGTCTTACCCGCATCGAGCCCGGGGTGGAGCAGAAGTCGGGTGCGGCTTTGATAAAGGCTGCCGGGCTGGATCACCTGGGTGGCGTCAAGGCCGTTCATGTCGACCAGCGCGGTCGGGCCGAAGCTGAAGCCAAGGGTGTCGGGTTCGGCGGCGATCACGCCGATGACCCGCATCCAGGCGGCGCCGATGCGGACCTGATCCCCGACCTTGAGGTTCAGGCGATCGGCCAGTGCGGGGGCAATCGCAACGCTACGCCCGCGCGGGCGCATGGCAAGGGCGCCTGGCCGAAGCTCCAGTCGACCGATCAGCGGCCATGCCTGATCCACAGCGCGCAGATTGATCAACGTCGATGCACCGGCGGACCGGGTCTGCGCCATGGTGTTGACGGAAACGCTTTCCGACGTTCGACCAAAGCCGGCGAACACTGCGCTCTCCTCGACAGTCGGGCGCCGCTGCGACACGCGCAGCTCCAGGTCACCGCCGAGCAACCGGCGGCTCTGGGTGTCGAGTGCAGTCGTGATCGACGCCGACAGGCTGCCGATCCCCGCGAGCGCCGCCGTGCCGAGAAAGAGGCAGACCAGCAGGAGCCACAAGCCGCGGCCGCCGGCACGCAGATCGCGGACGGCCAATCGCCAGGCGTTTCTCATGCGGCGCGACTGTCCCGGACGATCCGCCCGTCAGCAAGGGAGATTACCCGGTCGCACCGGTCGGCCAGCTTCGGATCGTGCGTGATGACGAACAGGGTCGCGCCGGTGTCGGCATGCCGCCTGAACAGAAGGTCCATGATCGCGGCGCCGGTGGTGCCATCGAGATTGCCGGTCGGCTCGTCCGCGAACAGAAGCGGCGGTCGGGGTGCGAGAGCGCGGGCGATCGCGACGCGCTGCTGCTCACCGCCGGAAAGCTGCGCAGGGTAATGTGTCAGGCGATGACCGAGCCCAACGGCCTCCAGTTCCGCCTCCGCCGTGGCAAAGGCATCCGGTCGCCCCGCCAGCTCGAGGGGAACCGCAACATTCTCGAGCGCAGTCATGGTGGGCAGCAGGTGAAAGGCCTGCAGGATGATGCCGATACGGCCACGCCGGGCTACCGCGAGTTGATCCTCGTTCAGCCGATCGAAGTCGAGGCCCGCGACGTGTACGCTTCCGCCCGTCGGCCGCTCCATGCCCGACAGCACCGCCATCAGCGAGGATTTACCCGAGCCCGAAGGGCCGAGCAGCGCTACGCTATCTCCTGCATGCACGATCAGATCTATGCCGCGGAGGATTTCCGTCCGGGCAGGCGGGCGACCAAGGGCCAGCGTCAGATTGCGTGCCTCGATGACGATGCTATCGCCAGCGGCGCGGGCGGGGGCTGGCGAGGAAAAAGCGGATGCTGTCACATAGGCGCGGATACAAGGCGATCGGGGTGGCTGTCCAACTCCTGCTTGCGGCCTTCTTGCTGGCTGGAGGTGTTGCGACCGCGCAGGCGCCCGCGGGCCGCCAGGCGCCGCTGATTTGGGCATTCGGCGACAGTCTGACGGCCGGCTATGGCCTGCCGCCAGCGCAGGGTTTTCCCGTGCGATTGCAGGCGGCGCTACGCCGCGCCGGCATTCGCGCCACCGTGCGTAATGGCGGGATCGCGGGTGACACGTCCGCGCAGGGACGCGCCCGCCTCGCCTGGGGCCTTCGCGGGCTGGGGCGCAAGCCGGACCTCGTTCTTGTGGAGCTCGGCGCCAACGATATGCTGCGAGGCCTGCCGCCAAGCGCGACGGAGAGGAACCTCGATCTGATCCTGCGTGAGTTGAAGCGTCGCGACATACCGGTGCTGTTCGTCGGCATGCGGGCGGCGCCGAATTTGGGTGCAGCATATCGTCGCAGTTTCGAAAGCCTGTATCCGCGACTGGCGCGACGGCATGCTGTGCCGCTCTACCCTTTCTTTCTTGATAGCGTCGCGGGCAATCAGGCGTTGTTCCAGGCCGACGGCCGGCACCCCAATGCCCGCGGGGTCGAAGTGATCGTCAGGCGCATCCTTCCGACCGTTCGCAAGGCCTTGCCCGACAGGTGAGGGCTACGACAAGACGGCCGTGAGCCTTGGTTTGCCTTGCCTTGCCTTCTACCGCCCGATCACTTGAACGGGCGCCATGCTCTACGCAGCGGGCGTGGACTTCAGCGCCTTCATGAAGCTGCCAATAGCAGGTTGCAGCTCAGCGAACAGCGGATGCTTGCGATGCCGCAGCATGGTCTCAGTGAAAAGCTTCAGCCCGATGGCGAAGCTTGCCGCTTCATCATCGGGAACGATGGCCTTGCTGCGGACCCGCTCCACGATGGCAAAGAGTTCATCGTGATTGCTGGTTTCGAACACGAGCGGTCCCGCCGTATTCTGTTCGTCGAGCGCTTCGACCGTGACGCGATAGTGATGTGCCATGAATTTCCTGCTTCGTACCGGCGACGTGCGGGGTACCGCACGCCGCCTGATGATCAAGCCACTTCCGGTAGCTTATCCAGATATTTGTCGAGAGTGATGGGATAGTCGCGCACCCTGACCCCAGTGGCGTTGTAGATGGCATTGGCGACCGCCGCGCCGACGCCGCACAGCCCGAGCTCGCCAACACTCTTGGCCTTCATCGGATTGGCCTTGTCGTCCGCTTCATCGAGGAACACCACCTCCTGGTGCGGAATGTCGCCATGCACCGGCACCTCATAGCTGGCGAGATCGTGATTGACGAAGAAGCCGAACCTCTTGTCGACCGCCAGTTCCTCCATCAGCGCAGATCCGACCCCCATCGTCGTGGCGCCGATCACCTGGCTGCGCGCCGCCTTGGGATTGAGGATGCGGCCCGCGGCGCAGACCGCGAGCATCCGCCGCACGCGCGAAACACCAGTGTAGACGTTCACGCCGACTTCCACGAAGTGAGCGCCGAAGGTGGAAAGCTGCCATTGCTCCTCAAGCTTCCCGAACTCGATATGGTCCTCAGCAACAAGTTCGCCCGATGCAGCGGCATCGCCGAGTGAAGCCGATCGGTTGCCGCTGGTCACGCGGCCGCCCTCGAAAACAGCATCCGCCGAGTTGAGGCCAAGCCGCTGTGTCACCTGATCGCGGAGCTTCACACAAGCGGCATAGACGCCCGCGGTGGAATTGGCCGCGCCCCACTGACCGCCTGATCCTGCTGCGGCAGGGAAGGACGAATCGCCAAGCTTCACCTCTATTGCCTCCGCGGGCAGC
Source organism: Sphingomonas sp. CCH5-D11 (assembly GCF_001557395.1). Taxonomy (NCBI): domain Bacteria; kingdom Pseudomonadati; phylum Pseudomonadota; class Alphaproteobacteria; order Sphingomonadales; family Sphingomonadaceae; genus Sphingomonas; species Sphingomonas sp. CCH5-D11. The sequence goes on from NZ_LSKH01000109.1 coordinate 16,933, forward strand.
CCAAGCATCTCGCCAGCCGTCTGGGCGATGATCGTGTACGTGCCGGTGCCGATGTCAGTCATGTCGGTTTCGACCATGATCTTGCCGTCACGTCCGAGGCGCACCCGCGCCGCCGACTTGGTGTTCATATGGTTTCGGAACGCGGCTGCGACCCCCATGCCGACCAGCCATTCCCCGTCACGAACCCGCCCGGGCGTGGCGTTGCGCTTGTTCCAACCGAACCGCTGCCCACCGTCACGAAGGCAGCGGACCAGTTGGCGCTGTGAAAACTGGCGCTTCGGGTTTTCGGGATCGACCTGCGTATCGTTCCTGATACGGAACTCGACCGGATCCATGCCAGGCTTTTCAGCCATCTCATCCATGGCGATCTCGAGCGCCATCATGCCCGGCGCTTCGCCCGGGGCACGCATGGCGTTGCCCGTCATGGACTGGTAATTCCTTTTTCATTGGCGTCGGCAGAACTGGCCGATTGGACACACAAACGCCCACCGGGCCGTGTAACGCGCGAGAGGGGGAGTTGGCGCCTAGCCTTTTAAGCCGCGCGGCAATCGAATTCGCGAGCAATCACCGCAGGATGGCTAGGAAGCCCAGTCCGGAGAAGGGAGGACGCACATAGCAGGTCCTTGCCCGCGATCACCACATAGCGACGAAAATTGGCGGTGAGCCCGATCTGGTTTGGCGTTCATGAAACACGCAAGTCGTGCGGGGTGGAGATCGACGGATGCGCTTTCTGCAAGGATCGTATTGCGCCTATCTCGGCGCGTACCGGAGGAAGATTCGGATTAAATCGCGGGCAGGCGGTTTAGCAAAACTTACATAAATTGCGATGTTTTGATCTAAAGTGAACTTTCTCGATGTATAGGTGTGCTGCCTTAAAAAGCCCGCACTGCTGGCAGGCTTGCAAAGCTAGAAAACTGCTCAAAATACAAACCTTAGTCATTGGACTATATAGCTGGTGGTGTTTGTGGCTCGCGAAGGATTACGGTGCAGCTAGGGCAAAGCCTGATGGCGAATCGTATTCGGGAGCGGGATTGGTCCTCGAGTCCCCTCGGTCCTCGTGAACAGTGGCCGCTGGAGCTTACCACGGCCCTTGGTCTGATTCTCGAATCCGCTTTCCCGCAATATCTTGTCTGGGGAGACGAGCTGCTCAGCTTCTTCAACGATGCCTATATGGGCGTGCTGGGGAAGAAGCCCGACGCGCTTGGTCGATCGTTCGCCGAGGTATGGCCTGAGGTTTGGGAGGAGCTCGCCCCCATCGTGCATGACGCCATGACGGGGCAGGCAACGTTTCAGGAAAACAGGCTGCTGATCCTGGATCGGGGCGCCGGGCTGGAGGAAACGTGGTGGACGTTCTCTTACTCTCCCGTGCGCGGCGCGGGAGACCGGATCTGCGGTGTCCTATGCACGGTGTGGGAAACGACCAGGCTGATCCTGGCGGAGCGGCAGGCGGTGCAGCAGGCAGACGAGTTCCGACGCTTCAGCGCGCTTGTTCCCGAGCTGCTGTGGGTGACCAGGACACCTCACGAGGTCAACTGGGCCAATCAGCGGATGATCGAGTTTCTGGGCGTCGATCCGACCACGATCGGGGTCGATTGGCCATCACTGGTGCACCCCGACGACATCGAGCCGATCCGCCTGCGGTTCGAGAAGGCACTTGCCACGCGCACGACGATGGAAAGTCGGCACCGGCTGCGCCGTGCAGACGGCAGCTTCCGCTGGGTGCTGGTCCGTTCGCAGCCCGTCATTGGTCCGGATGACGAGATTGAAGGTTGGTACAGTGCTGCCACCGATATCCACGATTGGCATATCGCGGCCGAATCGATGCACTTCAAAGAGGAGCTGTTCGACACATTCGCGCGATCATCTCGTAAAGTGTTGTGGATCGTCGACGTCGCAAGCCAGCGCATAGAATATCTGGGGGGCGACAGCGCGCACATCTGGGGGGAGCAGAGCGCCCCGCAAATTCGATCAAGGGGCGATTGGCTGCGAAGTGTCCATCCAGAGGATCGCGATCGGCAGGAAGACTTCCTGCCGCGGCTGCAGAATGGTGAGCTGATCCAGGAAGAATATCGGGTGATCGGCCACGAAGGGCACATCCGAAAGGTGCGCGAGACCCTGTTTCCCGTACCCGACAGCGACGGCGCCATCCGCCGTGCCGGTGGCATCGCCGAGGCCATCGACGCGCCCGAGCTGCCGCATGTGTATTTGGTGGTGACTGAACCTGCGGCGGCGCGCAGCCTGGCGAGCCACTTCTGGCGACGTGGCTTCAAGCCCCGGACATTCGCCGGTGTTGATGAATTCCTGAAGATTGCTCCAGCGCTCCAGTCGGGCTGCGTTCTCCTGGGTGATCCCGGCGGGGCAGGCAGCGTGGGCCGCGTGCTGGGCGCGTTCGGGCTTCGGCGTCACGCCTTTCCCACGATCGTTCTCACCCCGCGGCACAGCGATGCTGAGGAGGTTCGCGTGCTGATGAAGATGGGGGCCTTTGACGTCCTTCCCGTCGGGGGCGAGTCAGAGGAGCGGCTTCTGAACACCGTGCGTGAGGCGCTCCATAACGTCGATCCGGTTCAGGCCGAGCCGCCGGCCCGCTCCGCGCGCGAGCGGCTGGTCGCGCTGTCGCCTCGCGAGCGGGAGGTTCTGGATCGCCTTGTCGCGGGGCTAAGCAGCAAGCTGATCGCCAAGGAGCTCATGCTCAGCCCGCGTACCGTTGAAGTGCATCGCGCCAACATCAAGGACAAGCTCCACGTTGCCACGATCTCCGAAGCTATGGCGCTGGCCGCTGCGGCCAAGGCATCCGCCGCGATGTCCACATCCATGGTTAATAGGAGGTAAATCCAACCCAATGGCACTAAGTAGTCACGTAGTGGCTTGCGCTAATGGCATCAGTATTCTTCCCTACTTAAATCGTTTGCAAGAAGAGGAAGTGTATCAGGGTCCGGGCTGTCTCGCGGCACCGGTAGGTGATCTCGTCTTCGTCGTAGGTGGCGTGTGCTGCCGAGCAACAGTTCCGAGCTGCCGAGTGCAGTAACCGGAAGGTTTGGGGAGTCGTCGAGCCGTGACCGGACAGTCGAGTGATATCATCACCTCATATGTAAATTCTGGAAGCACGAGCACCGTCAATCCAGGAACCAGCGGCATCGTCAGACTTCCCTATACGCCCACCGAAGTGGCGCAGTTCGCGCGTGAGGGAAATGCGCTTGTGGTTCGCCTCCAGGACGGCGGATCCGCGCGAGTTGAAGATTTCTACTCCTCGGCGCCGGACGGCAGCCTGAAGGATCTCGTGCTTCAGGGCAGTGACGGCCGCGTGTGGCTGGCGCGGGCACCGGCGGGCGCCACGGATTTCAGCTTCATCGAGATTGCCGCTGGAGACCAACTGGTCGGCGGCGCGGTCGGATCGGCTGCTGCGAGCGGCGTCGGCGGGCTGGCAGGCCCTCTGGCGGGCGTGGGCGCCGGCCTGCTGGGCGGCGTGGTCGGCGGCGCGGTCGTCGGCGATGAGGCGGAGGACGGCGATGCCGACGCTGACGCTGACGCTGACGCCGACGCGGATGCGGATGCGGATGCTGATGCCGACGC
>NZ_LSKH01000110.1:0-2289 GCF_001557395.1 Sphingomonas sp. CCH5-D11
GGGCGGGCGGGCGGAGCGCGTCGGCATTCGCCTGCTGCACCAGCTTCGGATCAACCATGATCTGATCGCGCAGGGCGGATTCGAGCACCGGATCCGAGGCGTCGTTGACGTCCTGCTTAGTTCGAGCAGCGTCAGCCCCGTTCAACGGCGCGTCCGATTGTTGCCCACAGGCGCTGACGACGAGTGCCATGGCGGCGACCACGGCCAAGGAGTGAAAGCGCCAGTCGGGGACGGATTTGAAGCTCTTCAGGGTCATTCGGTTACCGCCAAGCCACCGGAAGCGCTGGACTGTGTCTCGCTCTTGTAACACACCCGTTTGCTCTCCATGTTGAAACCATGCTCAACATCGTTTCGGTCCTGATCGGCCTCGTCACCCTCGTCCTCGGTCTGGTGGCGTTCATGCCGCTGCTTGGCTGGATGAACTGGCTAGTGATCCCGATCGGCATCGTCGGAGCGGCGGTCGGTGCGCTTTCCAGCAGCAATGGCGGGCGTAACCTCAACATCGTGCTGATCATCATCTTTGCGCTTCGGCTGATGCTGGGTGGCGGGATCATCTGAGCCGGGCAGGGCCGTCAGGGCGCAACCACGACGCAGCTGACGCCGGATTTCGCGCACGCGGCCTGTGCCGCGGCCTTTGATGCAAAGCCCGTCGCCTGCAGCCGGGTGACTCCGCCGCCTTTGACGTAGCTGGCGCTGCCGCCGGTACGGCTGCCGACCTTCGCCCACAAGCTGTGCGCATTGCCTTCATCGCGGAAGGCGCCAAGCTGGATTCGCCATCTCCCGCCGGCGCTGACGGAGGAGGATGCAGGCGCCGATGCGGCGGACCGCGCGGGCGCATAGGCCGCCGCCGTCGCCAGCGTCGGTGCGGCACGGACGGCGGTTGCCTGTGCCGGGCGCGGCGGAGTCGTGACGGTCGCGGTAGCCGTCGGGATCGGCGATGTGGCGGCGACCCGCGGCGGCGCGCTTGAGACGGTGCCGCCGGGCGTGGATGGTGGCAAGCGCGTGGCGAGGGCACGCGCTTCAGCCTCATATTTGCGGGCGAGCGTCAGCCCCTGCTGCCGCTGCGCTTCCGGGATATATTGATCCATCTGAGCCAGGGTTTGCGATGCTTGTGGCAGGCCCTGCTGCGACGAGCGCGTGACCAGCGCATAAGCGCGCACCCAATCGCGCGGCACGGCATCGGCGTTGAACAACATGGTGCCGAGCACGAGCTGCGTGCGCCGCTCCCCGCGCGCGACCGACTTCTCCAGCCACGGCAGCGCCTCGGCCTTCTTGCCTTCCTGGAAAAGGGCGAGGCCGTAATTGTCGATTGCCTGGCTATGGCCTTGAGCGGCGGCCTTGCGGAACCATTCGATCGCGTTGGGCAGATTCGCCGGGATGCCGCGACCAAGCTTGTACGCCTGACCAAGGTTGAATTGGGCATCCGCGTCGCCACTGGCAGCGAGCGGGCGCCAGATCTCGACAGCCGCCTTATAGTCGCCGCGGCTCCAGGCATCCACGCCCTGCTTCACATCAGCGCCGGCAGATCCGGCAAACAAGGCCGCCGCGATCATTCCAGCAAAATACGCACTCTTCATTCGTCTTCCCCGAATTAATCGCGACCCTTCTGCCGATGGAGCGTGATGTGAACGCCCGAGGTTACTCCATCGCTAACCCAGCCAAGCTGCGGGACGGGAGGGGTGTTTACCATTCCTTATCATCGGATTGGCATCAAACGCAGGAGATGGGGAAGCCCATGTCGCCGGCGGGTTCCCGCAACGGGACGCGGCACGGCTTCGACCAAGACGATGGCCCGGGGATCGACGATGAACAAGCGTGCAGTTGCAGGTTTCAGCCTTACGGCGCTGATGCTGGGCGGAGCGATGGTGGGTTGCGCACAGGGCGGCATCTCCACCGCCAGCACGCGCAGCGAGGCGACCGTTGCGAAACATGCCGCTAGAAACGCCGAAAAGGCTGCCGAGGCGCTGCAGAAGGGCGATCCGGCGAAGGCTGTGAGCTTTGCGGAAGCGGCGGTCGCCGCGGTGCCAAACAATGCCGATTATCGCGCCTTGCTTGGCTCCGCCTATCTGAAGGCGGGCCGCTTCACCTCCGCCCATGCCGCTTATGCCGACGTGCTGGCCCTTTCGCCGCAGAACGGCAGGGCTGCGCTGAACCTGGCGCTTGCCATGATCGCCGAGGGACAATGGGACGAGGCGCGGCAGGCGCTGGAGAGCAATGCCGCCATCGTTCCGGCGAGCGATCGCGGCCTTGCCATCGCGCTGGCGGGCGATCCGGCCGGCGGTGTGGAGG
>NZ_LSKH01000111.1:0-24685 GCF_001557395.1 Sphingomonas sp. CCH5-D11
TCGGCAGGCTGGAGCGCTACAAGGGTATTTTTCCGCTGATCGACGTGGCACGGCGGCTTCCCGCAGCCCGTTTCGTCTTTGTCGGCAGCGGTCCCGACGAAGCCGAGGCGCAGCAGGCGGCCGCAGGGCTCGCCAATGTGGAATGGCGAGGCGCCATGTCCGGTGCCGCGCTGACCGAGGTGCGCGCCAAGGCGCTGTGCGCGGTGGTGCCCTCGCTGGGCCCGGAGCCGTTCGGGCTCACATCGATCGAGGCGCTGGCCCATGCCACGCCGGTTGTCGCGTCCGCGATCGGCGGGCTCACCGAAACGATCCGAGATGGCGAGGACGGCTTTCACGTGCCACCCGGCGACACCGACGCTTTGTGTGATCGCATCGCGCGACTCATCGCGGACCCCGACCTGGCCCGCCGCATGGGCCTTTCCGGGCGAGCACGTGCGGCCGCCGAGTTCTCGCCGCAGCGCTATTACGAACGCACCATGGCGGTGTACCGCCAGGTGCTCCCCGATCGACGGAAAGACGCAGCATGATAGCAGGCCTGATCGCCCGGCTGACTGGCCGTAACTACCGGATCGAACCCGGCGATCTCGGCTATCTGATGGCAAAGGGCGGGATCCCGTTTGCCCGCGGCATGGTGTGGAGCCTGGTTCGCTTGCGCAAGCCTTCAGGCCTGATGCTGGGCCGCGGTATTCAGTTCGTCCAGTCCAGCCGCCTGCGACTGGGGCGCGGCGTGGCGATCGGCGCGTACAGCTATGTCGATTGCGCGGCGCGTGAGGGGCTGTGGCTTGGCGATCGCGTGACGCTGCGCGAGCGGGCGTGGGTCCAGAGCCGCAGCGGCCTGAACGAACGTGCCGCCGGGCTGAGGATCGGCAACCGCACCTATATCGGGCCCAATGCGGTGATCGGTCTTGGTGGCCAGGTGACGATCGGCGCGGACGTGCAAATCGGGGCCGGACTGACGATCACCGCCGAATCGCACGAGGCGGATTCGCACGGCAGCTTCGTGAGCGGCGAGGTTTCGCGCCGCGGTGTCATCATCGAGGACCGGTGCTGGCTGGGCAACAACGTCAGCATTCTTGACGGGGTCACGATCGGCGAAGGATCGGTCATCGGTGCCGGATCGGTCGTTACCCGCTCCATTCCCCCGCACAGCGTGGCCGTGGGCACGCCGGCCAAGGTGCGGCGGACGGTCGTTCCCGACTGAAGTTCGCGTTATTGGCCGATCGCCCCCCTTGGCAAAGGCGAGGAGGCGTTCCAAATCGCGTCGATCAGGCGCTATGATTGCGGAACGGGGCGGCCGGGTTGATGATCCAGATCCGCCCCCTGCTGCCGGCCGAACCGGAACAGCGGGCGCGCGTGTCGATAGACAAAGGGATGCCGGGCATGTTCCAGCGCCAGAAAAGCCCACAGGATTGGCATCGCCTTTGACGAGGTGAAGATGTCGATGAAGAAGGCGGCGACGGCCAGCAGCACGAGCGAGAAGCTGCCGATGCTGCCCGCCTGCAACCCGCGATAGGCCAGCACCAGCCACCACAACAGGATCGCCAGGCCGATCAGACCGCTTTCGCCAAACGCGCGCACATAGTAGCCGTCGACGGCATTGCTCCAGGCGCCCGGACCCCAGCCGACAAACAAGGTGACCCAGTGCGCGGCCGTCGACTTGATGATGATCGGCCAGCGCACCGAACGGATCTTGAAGCTGAGATCGCCCCGCGTGGTGGGCATGTAGCGATAGATGAGAACGCCCTGAAGGAAACGTTCGCGGTAGAAGCTGGGGCGCGGCACTACCGGCGTGTGCCGCCAGGTATAGGCAAGCTGGCGTCCCATGGCGGCGGGCGTTTCGGATTCGGCAAGGCGGGACTTGCTGATTGCATCGTAAAGCGGTGCCGCGGCAATCGTCACCACGATGGCGCCGCCGATACCAAGCGCCATGGCACGGCCCGGGCGGGCCGCGGCGAAGCTGACCAGCACGCCCAGAAGCGTGATGCGCGCCTGGGTGAGGAACACCAGCACGACCATGAATGGCGTGCTCCAGAAGGACGGCGCGGCATAGGCCAGCATCGCCAGCATGGCCGAGGTTTCGAACGGGCCGGACGTGTTGATGGTGAGCCGCTCGGTCGCGCCGGTGAACTTACCGATACGACCGATAACGCCGAAATACTCGGCGCCGCCCCAGATGATGAACACGGCGCAGACGAACAACAAGGTACCACGCAGCGCACGCGTGCTGAGGCGGGGTGCAGCCTCGTACATGATCAGGAACCAGGTGAAATATTGCGCGAGGCGGAGGCCGTAGACGATGCCGACCAACCCGCCCTGCGCAAGGTTCACCATCGCCGAGATCAGCCCGAAGCCGACGAAGAGCAGATAAACCTTCGCATGTCCGGGAAGCGACAGCTTCTTGCTGCCGGTCAGCAGGTAGATCGCGAAGGCGATCGCGCTGACCAGATCCTCCGGCCGTATGGCGGCCGAGCCGATCGCGTAGAGATCCAGCTTCGGCACCAGGATGTAGAGCGCGAACAGGACGAGATAGACATTCATCGCGCAAAGGTTCCGAAGCCGTTGCCCACGGCTGCCATGGGAAGGTAAGCCAATCCGGCGCCTATGTCATAGGCTTTGCATGGATGGCAAACCCGGCCAACCCATTCGCCAGCCGGGGCAGCACCCGTTCCGCTTCCCGATCCGCTTCCCGCTTGATCGCGCGGGCGTGCTCCACACAGGCCATACGCTGCCCGGCCCAGTCCTGTTCCAGATCGGCGGCGCGGGCGGCAATCAGCGCCGCGTCCTGCCCTAGCTGGCGGCTGAGCAGGTGATCGGGCGACCTGACCCGATCGCGAATACAGCCGGTGTCTGTCGCCACTACGTCGACGCCGCTGGCGAAAGCTTCCAGCATGACCAGCGGCTCGGCCTCGTCGATCAAGGTGGTGGGCAGGACGAACAGGTCGATATCGGCGAGGAAGCGCTCCTTTTCGGCCCCGCTCACCGACCCGCGATAATCCACGCGGCCGCCGTGCCGCGCCACCGCCTGTTCCAGCCGGGCGGCGAGATCCGCGTCGTGGCAGGGGCCGGCAATCACCAGCCGCCAGCCGGGGTGGCGATCCGCCAGCGCATCAAAGAGATCCAGTAGATAAGCGACGCCCTTTTCCTTCGTCAGCACGCTCATATGCCCAAGCGTGAACGGACGTGGCAGCCGCTCGTGCAGCTTGGCCTGGGGACCGAAGAGGTAGGCGTTCGAAAGAGTGAGCGCACGGTCGGGCGCCTGCGGAAGATAAAGCGCCGCAAATCGCCGCGACATCTGCTGCGACAGGAGAATGTGTGACTGACGCGCGCCGCCCGCGCGAACCAGCGCGCGCATGCCGCGGAGCGGGCCGAGATTGATCGGACGAAAGCTGTGGTGATGGATGAAATGTTCCGCGCCGCGCATACGGAGCGCAAAGGCGATAGGAACGAACAGCCACACGCCAAGCTGGCCCGGCACCGAGAGATAGGCGCGATCGTCGCGGGTCGCTCGCGCGAGCAGGGCAAGCGCCGCACGAAGCGTCCGCACGATCTTGCCCGCGCCACTGCCGATGTCGTGAACGACCAGCGGCACGCCCGCATCTGCGAGATGATCGTGCATCGCCTTGTTGGCGTTCGACTGGCCGTTCAGCGGCGGCGGAAACCCGCCGATGAACCAGAGCCGGCCGGGGGCCCCTTGCGCCGAATGCAAGACGGAGCCCGATGGCCCGGTGTTCGTGGACATGTGCCAGCAACCCTCGCAGGATGCACAGGCGCCGCCGTTGCCATCCCCTAACCTGTGTGCAAGGAGGCCCCCTTACCTAGGATCGCGGATAAGGAAAAGTGATCGCAGCAGCAGATGCCCGCCGCGGTGATTTCGTGGCCGCAGCAGGATTGATGGTGGCCGCGCTCCTGCTTGGCGGGGGCAGCGCGAACTCACCGGTGCAGCGGATGATCGTGGAAATGGTCGGCGTGCTGGTGCTCGGCTGGTTTGCCGTTCGCGGCTGGCGCGCGCCGGGCGACCGCCGGACGTGGGCGGCGCTGGCGCTGATCGCGCTCACCGCGGCGCTGATGGTGGCACAGCTCGTCCCGCTACCGCCGGGCGTATGGCAGGCGCTGCCGGGCCGCCAGATCATCGTCGACGTGCTGGCCGCCGTGGGCCGCACGGACACCTGGATGCCCTTCAGCCTCGATCCCGCCGGCACGCGCGAATCGGCGCTGTTCCTCCTCGCGCCGATAGCGATGTTCGTCGCCACGCTTCACCTTGATCGATCGGCCCAGATGAAGCTGGTGGCGCTGGTCGCCGCTGCCGCCGTGATCAGCGCCCTGCTGGTTATGTTGCAGGCCCAGGGCATGACCTGGCTGACCATTTACGACGCGCCCCATGCGACCAAGGGCAAGGGCATCTTCGCCAACAAGAACCACAATGCGGCGCTTCTGGTGCTGGCGATCCCGCTGGTCGCGGTGTTGGGGCGCCAGCCGGGGCTGCTGCGCCGCATCGGCTCGCCCCTGCTGGTCTCCGGCATGGCGATCCTGTTCCTGACCCTGGCGGTTTTCGGCGCCCTTTCCCGCGCCGGCCTGGCGCTGCTGCCGCTCGCCTTGCTGGCCTGCGTCCCGCTGATGGGCGGGTTCAATGCGGTGAAACGCTTCTGGAAAGCCATCGTGCCCGCCGCCGCGGCGCTGGTGATCGGGGCGGTGATCGTCGCCCGCTCCGCCGTGGTGAAGGAAACGCTTGATCGCTTCGACGCCAGTCAGGAGGGGCGATACGTCTTCTGGCCCGACGTGATCTATGCCATCAAGCAGTTCATGCCCTGGGGTTCGGGTGCGGGAACGTTCGTTCCGGTGTTCCGCATCAATGAATCTCTGGAAGCGGTGCACCCGACCTACACCAACCACGCCCATTCCGATTACCTGGAGATCGCGCTGGAAGCCGGGGTGCCAGGACTGCTGCTGGTGGCGGCGTTCTTCCTGTGGTTTGCGCTCACCAGCTGGTCGCGCCTGCGTGGCAGCCTCGGGACGCCGGCATTCGGGCCGCTGCTGGCCGCGGCAACGGGCATTGCTGTTCTTCTGGCCGCCTCAGCGGTTGATTATCCGCTCCGCACCTTGCTTCTGGCATGTGTATTCTCGATGCTGGCGGCAATGCTGGCCAGCACCGCGCCGTTCTCGACCAATCAGGCCAAGTGACCACGCGCCACGGCTGAGATGACGTCGAGCTTTGATCAACTCTCTGTCACGACCCTAGCCAATCGGGTAAACCAACGATAAACGCCCCGGTCGGCTGTGGATCCTCCATGACCGAGTATCCGAATTTTAGAGGCCATGATGAAGGCATACCGTTCCTTCCTGCTGTCTGGCGTGATCCTCGGCCTCGGGGCCTGTGTGTCGTCGGAAAAGTGGGAGGGACTTCCCGCCGGCCAGGCAGCCTATGCGACTGTTCCGGCAGAGGTTCCGGTCAATCGCCCGGATTACCGCATCAGCCCGCAGGACAAGCTGACGATCACCGTCTTCCGCGAGCCCGACATGTCCGTCGAGGAAGCGCCGGTCGAGACAGGTGGATCGCTGGTCCTGCCGCTGGTCGGCCGCGTGCAGGCCGCCGGAAAGACGACGGCGGCGCTCGCCCAGGAGCTGGAGAGCAAGCTCGGCGCCCGCTTCCTGGTTGACCCGCGCGTTTCGGTGATCGTGGCGGAGTCCAAGGCGCAGAGCGTCACGGTGGACGGCGCTGTCGGTATGCCCGGCGTCTACGGCCTCCAGGGCGATACGACGCTGCTGCAAGCGATCGCGCTGGCCCGCGGCGCGACCCGCGTGGCGACGTTCGACAAGGTCGCGGTGTTCCGCACCGTGGAGGGCCAGCGCCAGGGCGCGCTGTTCGACATCGCCGCCATCCGTGCCGGCCAGGCACCCGACCCGGTCCTGCAGAGCGGCGACTATGTCGTGGTCGGCACTTCCGGCATCAAGTCGTTCGGTTATGATCTTCTGGCATTGGCCCCGGCGGCCGGCCTGTTTGTTCCCCTGGTCAACTGATACGTCCTTCCTCGTCCCCGTTTTCGACAGCCTGGATCCTATATGAACAGTGTCATGCCCATCGCTTCACACGGGCGCTTCACCAGCGGGGATGCGCCTGTTCATGAGGCGGCGCACGAGAATTGGGGACCGATCAACCTGCGCGCCGTATGGTCCGCCATGTACCGGCGGCGGCGCGAGCTGATCATCGCGATCGTCGTTGCCGTTCTGATCGGCCTGCTGATCACGTTCCTCAGCACGCCGATGTATCGCGCCACCGCACGAATCCAGATCGACCAGCAGAGCGCACAGATCCTCGAAGGCACGGATGTCGAGCCGGAGGAATCGCTGCTGGACGGCGATCGTTATCTCCAGACGCAGCTCGACATCATCCAGAGCCGCACCATTGCGCGCCAGGTTGCCGAGGGCCTCGGCCTTTTCCGCGCCAACGCCGACTTCCTGTCCAAAATGGGCATCGAGCCGGCGGACGAACCGCGCGGCGCCTATAATCTGGCGGAAACGCGGCGCGAGCAGATCCTTGACGCGCTGCAGGAAAACCTCAGCGTCGATCTTCCGATCGATTCGCGCCTGGCGACGATCTCGTTCGAAAGCCCGGATCGGCAATTGTCGGCGAAGATCGCCAACGCTTATGCCGACAGCTACATCACCAGCAACATCCAGCGCCGGTTCAACACTTCGGCCTATGCGCGCAGCTTCCTCGAGACCCAGCTTCGCCAGACGCGGCAGCGGCTTGAGGATTCGGAGCGCGCCCTGCTCGCCTATGCGCGTGAGGCTGGGCTGATCGACGCCAGCTCGGGCGGCGGCGAAGGGTCGACCTCCGGCCCCCGTTCATTGACCACCGCCAGCCTGGTACAGATCAATCAATCCTATTCGGAAGCAGTCGCCAATCGCGTCGCGGCCGAGCAGAAGTGGAATCAGGCCTCCAGCACCCCGCTGCTGAGCCAGCCCGAGGTGCTGCAGAACCCGGTCATCCAGGGGCTGCTGCAGGACCGCGCCAAGCTGCAGGCCGAGTATAACGAAAACGCCAAGCGGTACCGCGCCGATTACCCGGGCCAGGTTCAGGCGAAGGCGCGGCTTTCCGAGATCAACACCCAGGTCGACCGCGTAGCGCGCAGCGTTCGCGACGGCGTGCGCCAGCAATATGAAATCGCGCTGAAGCAAGAGCGCGCGCTTGCGCAGGACATCAAGGATCTGAAGAACACCACGCTCGCCGAGCAAAGCCGCGGCGTGCGCTACAACATCCTGCGCCGCGAGGTTGATACCAACCGCGCGCTCTACGATGCGCTGCTTGGCCGCTACAAGGCGGTGAGCGCCACCGCCGGCGTGTCCTCCAACAACGTGTCGATCATCGATCGCGCCGATCCGCCGGTCCGCCCCGTCTCCCCGCGCCCGCTGCTCAACCTGGCGCTCGCGCTGTTCGCCGGCCTGCTGATCGGCGGTACCTATGTGGCGGTTCGCGAGCATTTCGACGATGCGATCCGCTCCGGCGACGACATCGAAAGCAAGCTGGGCGTCGGCATGATCGGGCTCGTCCCGGCATTGCCGGCGGGCGTGGAGCCCTATGCCGAGCTGCAGAAGGTGCGCTCCGACGTGTCGGAGGCTTATTATGCCCTGCGCGCCGCACTTGAGCTCGCCACGCCGACGGGTGCGCCGCGCAGCATGATGATCACCAGCAGCGGGCCGAGCGAAGGCAAGTCCACGACGTCCTATGCGCTGGCGCGCGGCTTCGCCCAGATCGGCCGCCGCGTCCTGTTGATCGATTCCGACATGCGCAAGCCGGCGCAGCACAAGCACCTGAACGTGAGCAACAAGATCGGGCTCGCCAACCTGCTTACCCGGCAGGTCACGATCCAAGAGGTGCTGCAGCACACCGAGATCGCCAACCTCGATTTCATCCCTGCTGGCCCCGTTCCGATCAACCCGGCGGAACTGATCGCAGGCCCGGCACTGGACCAGCTGATCAAGCAGATGACCGGCACCTATGACATCGTGCTGGTGGATAGCCCGCCGGTGCTTGGCCTGGCGGATGCTCCGACGCTCGCCTCGCATGTCGATACGGTGCTGTTCATCGTGCAGGCCAATCACGTTCACGGGCGTCAGGCGCGCACCGCGCTGAACCGCCTGAAGACCGTCCGCGCTTCCATTGTCGGCGCCGTGCTGACCAAGTTCGACGCGGACGCCTTTGGCACCAGCAACCTTGGCTATTCCTACAGCTATGGCGAGGACAAGAGCTGAGACGATCGGCATGAGTACAAGCGGCAGGACAAATCGGGTGCCCGCGGTGGCGCGGCTGATCGTGGTGGTCGTGCTGGGTGCGTGGCTGTTGTGGCAGATCTTCACCGTCAGCTTTGCGGCCGTCGCCGCCCGGTCGACGGACCCGCGACTTCTCACCGCCTTCGGCACGCCGCAGCATCCCCAGGCTGGCGCCGCACTCGCCCAGGCCCGGCTGGTCGGCAAGGATCACCAGGCGGCGCGCCAGCTGGCGCATGCGGTGATCATGGCCGATCCGACGAACGATCGCGCGCTTCGCGTCCTTGGTCTTGCCACTGAAGCCGGCGGCGATCGTCAGCAGGCCCTGGCTATCATGCAGCAAGCGGGTCGCCTGGGGTGGCGTGACACGCCGACGCAGCAATGGCTGCTGCAGCGCGCGATCCTGACGGACGACTTCACCGGCGTGGTGCAACACGCCGATGCGCTGGCGCGGCGCAATCGCGGTGGCGAGATGGTGCGCGGCCTGTTCCTTGCCGCCGTGGCCGAGCCTCGCCTGCGCGGCGCGCTGGCCGATCGACTGGCGCAGCAGCCGATGTGGCGCGGCGCTTTCTTCGCCGACGTGCGCCAGCGCCTGCCCGAAGCTTTGGCCGAGCCGATGGCCGGGCTGTTCAAAGATCTCCAGGACCGCCGCTCGGTGATCGCGCCGACGGAGTGGATGAGCTACATCGATCGCCTGGCGGAACTGGGCCAGTTCGCGCGCGCGCGCCGCACCTGGGCCACGGCGTTCGGCGTTTCGACCCAGCAACTGGCCGGCATTCCCTACGATCCTGCGTTCAGAGCAGCCTCCGCACGGGCACCTGACGCGCCGACGAGCCAGTTCGAATGGTCGCTCAACGCGAACCTTGAGGGCACGGTGACGTTCGGCGACGATGAAGGCCGCCCAGGCCTGACCATACCGACTGGCGTGTCCGCAGGGGCGGCACTCGCCTCCCAGACGATCATGTTGCCACCGGGCACGCACGAGCTCACGGCAAGGATCGATGGTTCGCCTGAGACCGCCGCCGCCGGCTGGACGCTCACGTGCCTGCCCGCACAGGTGGCACTCCCGCGCCGTCTCAAGCGCGGGTCGAACGATGAGCTTTCGAGCGTGATCTTCGAGGTTCCGTCGGTGAATTGCGCTGCGCAGCGGCTGGCGCTGGTTGCCCGCGACCAGTTCGATGCGAAGCCGGCCACCGTGCGGTCGGTCACCATCCGCTGAGGAAAGCCGAACGCAGGCCGAGTTTCCTGCGCGCTTTCTGCCAATGCCGATACCGTAAGCCCGGCTCATGTCACGCGAGAGGGCGCCTGCGCAGCCCTCTCCCGTTCCGTGCGGCCCGCCCTACAAGGGGCGCAACGGGCCAGGCCGACATTGTGGCGCCTCCCGGCCGTGCCGGACGCTTGCAGGCGCCCCCGTCAGGCGGCGCAATCAGGGATTGAGCGCCACCACCATGCCGCGCCGCCGCGCGCTCAGCACCCGCATCAGGTTGCGTTCGACCAGCTGGTGCACCACGACGCCGGCCACGGTCGCGACCAGTGCCACCACCGGGATAGCGACTGCCGGCTCCAGATCGGGCATGATGATGACCGCGATCTTGCAGGCCAGCGAGATGACCAGAACGTGGACCAGGTAGATCGAGTAGGAGGCGTCGCCCAGCTTCGGCAGCACGACGCCCGCATAGGGCTTGCGAAGGTCGAGCCACACGGCACCCGCGACCAGGAAGAACGATGGCACGCCGAACGTCCAAACCCGAAGCGTCGCTGGGGTGAGCGGCAGCGAGGCCAGCACCACCACCGCTGCCGGCAGCAGCCAGTAGAACAGACGCCGGTCATACATAAAGGCGGCGATGATCATGCCGAAGACGAACTCGATCATGATTGGGTTCTGAAGAAAGAAGGTCGTGCCGCGTCCGGTGCCGACCAGCGCCAGCATCACGAACCCGGTCGCCGCCCAGGGCCGGGGCGTCACGGCGAGCGAAAGGCCGGCCAGCAGGTAGAAGAACATTTCAAACTCAAGCGTCCAGCCGACGTTCAGCACCGGATAGGATTCAGGACCGTCGATCCAGGTGATGAAGAACAGCGATTTGATAAGCTGAGTCAGCGACGGCAAATGGCCGCGGGCCAGGCCGGGCACGTAACTGAGCAGAAAGACGCCAAAGGTGACCAACCAGTATAGCGGAACAATGCGTTCCGCCCGGCGCTGCGCGAACACTGCCGCTGAACTTTCCTTCGTGCTGGCGATGAACACGATGATAAAGCCGGAGATGACGAAGAACAGGTCAACGCCGTAAGCGCCATTTTCTACAAGCGGATACGGCTTCGCACCGGGAAAATAGGACACGATCGTTATTTGAGCGTGATAAGCCACAACGGCGAAGGCAGCGATAAAGCGCAGGATCTGGATGCGCTGGAACATTTGCCTTTTATGCATCGCCCTGAAATTCCAACCCAAATGGTAATTTGCGGTGGTATGCCGCAATCGTCATGGTTGCAACACGCACGTCGGCGATCGTGTTGTCTTTTCATGACAAATTGTAAACGGTCAACGGCCCCTGTCGCGCGATCAGCCGTTGCGCGATACCGTTTTGGGACTTTCCGCTGCCGCTGCCTTATTGCGCCAATAGAACGGCTGCATGGACAGGCGCTGCTTCCAGCGGTTTGGCAGCTTCGCCTCCCGCGCGCCCATCCAATAACCGGCATATTTGGCGAAGGTGCGGATCGCCGCCGACGGCAGCTGCGCCGGCTGATGGCGGAGAAGATAGGTGAACTCCGACTTGATAAAGCGCAGCCCCTCACCGCCCGCCGAACCGAACGTGTCGATCAGCCAGCGATTGCGGCCATGGAACACGCCGACGTCGAAATAGCGGCGAAATTCCTCACCAATCGAATAGCCGTGGCTGTGCGTCACCTCCGCGTCACCACGATAAGCGATCTGCCATCCCGACATCAGCATGCGGCCGGCGACCAGCTGGTCCTCCGCGAAAAAGGCATCACGCGGGAAACCGCCGACCTGCGCAAGCGCACTGGCGCGATAGGCGGCGAAGGAATCGGAACAGAACACCGTCTTCACCCCCAGTCGGGTGCGATCCGCGAGCGCGCGTACGTCCGATTTCGGCGGATAGTTCATCAAGCGCGCATGCCGCTCGATCCCGCCGGCGACCGGGCGTGCCAACTGGCGGCCATAGGCCATGCCGACCGCCGGATCGGCAAAGGCCTGCACCAGGCGTTCGATGGCATGGTCGCCCTGGGGGATGGCGTCCTGCGTCATCATCACCACGATCTGCGCCTCCGGCCGCATCTCCACCGCCTGCTGGCGCGTGCCGCCGTGGTTGAAGGTACGCCGGTCGATCTCCACCACGCTGGCGCCAAACTGCCGAAAGGCATCCGCACTGCCATCGGTCGATTGTGAATCGACGATCAGGAACTGGTGCGGCGCGAGCCCCTGGCGTGCCATGGCTGGCAGCAGATCTGCCAAGTGCGGCCCCGCATTCAACACGGGGATGACGACGCATAGGTGATCGGGATCAATCGCCCAGTTTCGGGTCGTGGCGGGTTCGGCAGATCGTACGGCGGACATGGAACTGACGGATAGCAAAGACTGGACGAAACACGATCAACGATTTGTTGCCCGGCGGCCGGCTGGCCGGGGTAACGCTATTCGGCGTCGAACAGCGCGGCGAGTTGCTCGATGATCGTACCGCCCAGCTGCTCGGCATCCATGATGGTCACCGCGCGGCTATAGTAGCGGGTCACGTCATGCCCGATGCCGATCGCGATCAGTTCCACCGGGGAGCGGCGCTCGACCCAGTCGATCACCTGCCGCAGGTGCCGCTCCAGATAGGAGCCGCTGTTCACCGACAGGGTGGAATCGTCCACCGGCGCGCCATCGGAGATCACCATCAGGATGCGCCGTTCCTCCGGGCGCGCGATCAGCCGGCTGTGCGCCCAGAGCAGCGCCTCGCCGTCGATATTCTCCTTCAGCAGCCCTTCGCGCATCATCAGGCCAAGCGAGTTGCGCGCCCGCCGCCATGGCTCGTCCGCCATCTTGTAGACAATGTGGCGGATGTCGTTGAGACGGCCGGGCTGCGGCGGGCGACCGGCGGCAAGCCAGGTCTCGCGGCTCTGCCCACCCTTCCACGCCCGCGTCGTGAAGCCCAGGATCTCCGTCTTCACGCCGCAGCGTTCCAGCGTGCGGGCGAGAATGTCGGCGCTGATCGCCGCGATGGATATCGGCCGACCACGCATCGAGCCGGAATTGTCGATGAGGAGCGTGACCACCGTGTCCTTGAACTCGGTGTCCTTTTCCACCTTGTACGACAGCGACTGCATCGGGTTGATGACCACCCGCGCGAGCCGGGCGGCGTCGAGCAACCCCTCTTCCTGATCGAAATCCCAGGACCGGTTCTGCTGCGCCATCAGGCGGCGTTGCAGGCGATTGGCCAGTCGTGAGACGACCGCCTGCAGCGGCACGAGCTGCTGATCGAGATAACCGCGCAGCCGCGCCAGCTCGTCCTGATCGCACAATTCGGTCGCGGCGATCACTTCGTCGAACTGATTGGTCCAGGCCTTGTACTCGAATTGCGGCGACCAGTCGGCCGGCGGGCGGTTCGGGCGGACGGGCTGCATGCCCTCCTCGCCATCGTCACCGGGCTCACCGTCTAGATCGTCGTAGCTTTCCTCGCCCTGCTCCTGCCCCTCGCCCTCGGCATCGTCCGACTCGCGCTGTTCGCCGCGCTGCTCGGATTCGGCCTGGCCCTCGCCGTCCTGGTTCTCGCCTTCTTCGCCCTCGTCCTGCTGCTCGCTGTCGGTGCCCTCGTCCTCGCTGCCGCCTTCGTCGCTGTCCTCGGGAGCCTGATCGCCCTCGACCAGCTCCAGATCCTCGAGCAGCTTCATGGCGAGCGACTGGAACGCGCGCTGATCGTCGAGCGCCAGCGCCAGGTTGGACAGATCGGCGCGCTGCTCGATCCATTCACGCACCAGCGCCAGGCCCGGCGCGGCGGCGGCCGGCGATTGCTGACCGGTGAGCGCCTCGCGCACAAGGAGGCCAAGCGCGGTGGATAGCGGCACCTCGTCTCGCGTCCGGGCGCGCGTGATCGGGTCGGCGCGCAGCCGCACGTCCAACGCATGCGTCAGATTGTCGGTGATCCCCTGATAGCCGCGGCTGCCCAGCGCCTCGACTCGCGCGCCCTCCACCGCGTCAAACACCGCGCGCGCCAGCGCCTCCTGCGGAGCGCCGCGCTGATGCAGCGCGATGTCATGATGCTTCAGCCGAAGCGCAAAGCCGTCGGCAAAGCCGCGCGCCTCGGCCACCTGATCGGCCGGCAGGCTGCGCGCCGGCATGGGCACCTTCAGATGCTTGCCCGATTGGGTGGGGGCATCGGCAGTGAAGGCAAGCTCCAGCTCCTGCTCCTCCGACAGGGCGCGAGACGTCCCGCCGAGCACGGCCTTGAAACGGTCCAGGGGTGTTTCGATCGCCATGGCTATCTATTGATCTCCTCGCCGGCCCCGCACAAGTCGCTACCGTGATTGCCAAGTGACGCCGCTAAGCGCCGAAAGTCGTCATTGTCCGGTTTCATCACCAGCGCGGTGCCGATCGCTTCCCGCGCAGCCTCGGTTTGTCCAAGGTCATGCAGGAGCTCCGCCAGAACATACCGATAGCTTGCGATCGCCTGACGAAGGGCGATGGCCTCGCGTATGTCCGCTTCAGCCAGGGCCAGTCGCTTGGCGCGCCGGTGGCTCAGCTCGTCAGCTGCGGCGAAGACAAGCGCCGCATGGTTCGGCATCCGGAAGTCAGGATATCGCACCCCCAAGGTCGCAAGCCGTTCCGCATCGCGCCGAAACGCCACCTGAAGGGCTGTGGTGCCGGTCTTCTCCGTGCCGATGTGCAGGATGGCGCGGCGCGACACCCCGTGCTTACGCCTTTCCGACGACGCTTTCCGGCAGATCCTTGCCGAACACGCGCTGATAATATTCCGCCACCAGCGGCCGCTCTGCCTCGTCGCACTTGTTGAGGAACGACAGGCGGAAGGCGAAGCCCACGTCCTTGAAGATCAACGTGTTCTGCGCCCAGGTGATCACCGTGCGCGGGCTCATGACGGTGGAGATGTCGCCGTTGATGAAGCCCTTGCGGGTGAGGTCGGCGACACGGATCATGTCCTCGACCTGCTTCTTGCCTTCGGGCTTGTCATATTCGCCCGATTTGGCGAGCACGATGTTCGCCTCGGTCGCGGCGGGCAGGTAATTCAGCGTGACGACGATGTTCCAGCGGTCCATCTGACCCTGGTTGATCTGCTGCGTGCCATGATACAGCCCGCTCGTGTCGCCGAGGCCGACCGTGTTGGCAGTGGCGAAGAGGCGGAAATACGGGTTCGGGCGGATCACGCGATTCTGATCGAGCAGGGTCAGCTTGCCCTCGGTTTCCAGAACGCGCTGGATCACGAACATCACGTCCGGGCGACCGGCGTCATATTCGTCGAACACCAGGGCGGTCGGCGTCTGCAGCGCCCAGGGGAGCAGGCCTTCGCGGAATTCGGTAATCTGCTGCCCGTCCTTCAGCACGATCGCGTCGCGGCCAATGAGATCGATGCGGCTGATGTGCGCGTCGAGATTGATGCGGATGCACGGCCATTTCAGCCGCGCCGCGACCTGCTCGATATGCGTCGACTTGCCGGTGCCGTGATAGCCCTGCACCATCACGCGGCGATTGTGCGCGAAGCCCGCCAGCACCGCCATGGTCGTGTCCGGATCGAACACATAGGCAGGATCGAGATCCGGTACCCGCTCGTCCGCCTCGCTGAAGGCGGGACATTGCATGTCGCTGTCGATGCCGAACATCTCGCGCACGCTGACCATCTTGTCGGGCGCGTCGAGGATCGTGGTCTCGCGGCTGTCGGGAAGCGTGTTCGGAATATCGGTCATGCGCGCCTCGAAAGTAACACGACTGCCTTAGGCCCTGTTTTGCGGGTTATTCAACCTCTGCTTTTGCCGGCAGCCGGAAGAGATCAAGGAAGCGCGCGGCCAGATCGCGGTCGCCGGTGAACACCAGATCGCCGGCTGCTTCGGCCTCCGCAATGGGCCATTTGCCATAGGTTAAGTTCGCCATGATCCGCGGCGTGGTGGCGAAATGCGCGTCCACCGCGGCTGTCCCGCGCACGATCGGCAACGCCCCGTCCGCCAGCCGCGCGACAAAGGATTCGGGCCCGAACTGAAAGCCGATCGCCATCGCAGGGACGCTGCCGGCGGCGGCAGTGTCGATCATCGTGCGCAGCGACAGCATCATCGACGCCGCCGACAGCGGCAGCATCGGATTGTGATCGGGCGACCGGGCCGCCCAGGCGCCCAGCGTCTTGATCGGTTCCTCCGCCTCATAGCCCCATGGGGTAAGCCCATAGACCTGCACATTGGCGGGCGGGGCCAATCGTTCCCGCTTCACGATGTGCGCGCGCTCCAGCCCTTCCAGCCGCTGCGTCAGGACATTGGCGCTGATCCCCCCAAGCGAGGCCTTCAGTTCGCCAAATCGGCGCGGTCCGAACATCAATTCGCGAACGATCAGCAGCGACCAGCGCTCACCCACCAATTCCATCGCCAGCGCCGTCCCGCACGCGTCGTCATACCATCGTTTCGCCGGCTCCAAGCCTCTACTCGTCACTTTTTCTAACTTCATGGTTGTTTTTAATAACTACGTCGGGCACAAAACTCAAGCATCGAGTCGAAAGCGGAGAGTTTCGCATGACCAGGATGATCTTCGTGAACCTGCCGGTTTCCAGCGTCGCCGCCGCGGCGACCTTCTATGAGGCGCTGGGCTTCACCCGAAATCCGATGTTCTCGAATGAACAGGCCGCGGCGATGGAATGGTCCGACACGATCAGCGTGATGCTGCTCGACACGGCCTTTTACGCGACCTTCACCGACAAGGCGCTGATCGACGCCAAGACGACCAGCGGCGTGCTTCTGTGCATCTCGCGCGACAGCAGGGCGGAGATCGATGCGATCACTGAGGCGGCGATCGCGGCAGGTGGGCGCGAGACGCGCGAACCGCAGGACATGGGTTTCATGTACAGCCGCGCCTTCGAGGATCTCGATGGCCATACGTGGGAGCCAATGCACATGGACATGGCCGCCGCCGGGCAGGCGATGAGCCAGCCCGAACCCGCCACCGCCTGATCGGGACAAGCGCCATGTCATTTCAGGCCTATCTCGACACGATCGAGAAGAAGACCGGCAAGGCACCCGCGGATCTGCGCGCAATGGGGGCGGAAAAGGGCTGGACCAGCGGCGGCACGCTGTCACCGGGGGTGAAGCCGATGGCGATCGTCGACACGCTCAAGGCCGATCTCAGGCTTGGTCACGGCCATGCCATGGCGGTGGTCGCCCTGCTGAAGGGAACCAAGAAGGAAGGCGACGCCTGACGCGCGCCTGAAGGAGCGACATCATGCCGCAACGTCACCGTGCCATGATGAACGGGATCGGGGCATTCGTCGCGACCTCGCTCGCGATCCTGCTTCATGCGGCAGCGATCGGTGCCGGGCCGCTGGCCTGACGCTGACCCTGACGCCAAAAAAGGAGATAGAGGATGTCGAAACCGACCATCACCGCCTTTGACTGGGTGCCCGATTTCGCGCGCGGCCAGGTCCGTGACCTGCGCGTACGCTGGGCACTGGAGGAAGTGGGCCAGCCTTATGACGTGCTGTACCTGCCGCAGGGCTGCCAAAAGCAGGAGCCGCACCGCGCCCGTCAGCCGTTCGGCCAGGTGCCGACCTATGAGGAGGGCGATCTCATCCTCTTCGAATCCGGCGCGATCGTGCTCCACATCGCCGAGCAGCATGGCAGGCTCCTCCCGGGCGAACAGGCCGCCCGCGCCCGGGCGATCGAATGGATGTTCGCCGCGCTCAACAGCGTGGAGCCACCGATCTCGGACTATGCCTTCGCGACCCTGTTCGAGGCGGGCCAGCCCTGGTCCAAGCCGCGGCTGCCCGCTGTCGAGCAGCGCATCCACGAACGCTTCGGCGAGGTCTCGCAGCGGCTGGGCGACAAGGAATGGCTGGAGGACGACCGGTTCACGGCGGGCGACCTCATGATGGTGTCGGTGCTGCGCATCCTGGAGGACGACGGCTTTCTCGAACGCTACCCGAACCTTGCCGCCTATGTGGCGCGTGGCACCGCCCGCCCCGCGTTTCAGCGTGCGCTTGCCGACCAGCTCGCGGGCTTCACCGGCAATCCGCCGCCCGGGTTCGAAGAATGGCTGAAACAGCAGCAGCAACAGGGAGAAGCGGCATGACCTATGTCGACGGCTTCGTGGTGGCGGTGCCGACCGCCAACAAGCAGAAATATATCGATCATGCCGAAGGCGCGCTTGATCTGTTCAAGGAGTTCGGCGCCGTCCGCATGGTGGAAGGCTGGGGCGATGACGTACCCCGCGGCGAGGTGAACGATCTGTACGGCGCGGTCCAGGCGAAGGACGACGAAGCCGTGCTTTTCAGCTGGGTCGAATATCCTGACAAGGCGACGCGCGACGCCGCCGGCCAGAAGATGATGAGCGATCCGCGCATGGGGTCGATGGGCGAGATGCCCTTCGACGGCAGCCGCATGATCTATGGCGGCTTCGAAGTGCTGCACGAGGCGGGCGACGGCGGCCAGTGCGGCTATGTCGACGGCCTGGTGCTGCCCGTCCCGCAGGACAAGAAGGACGCATATCGCGCCTTTGCGCAAACGACCGCCGCCGCTTTCCTCGACCACGGGGCGACGCGTGTCGTCGACACGTTCGGCAATGACGTTCCGGTCGGGAAGATCACCGATTTCCACCGCGCCGCAAAGGTGCATGATGGCGAGACCGTCGCCTTTGGCTGGATCGAATGGCCGTCCAAACAGGTCCGCGACACGGCTTGGGAGCGGCTGATGAGCGACGAGCGGCTGTCCGCCGGCGGGGATCGCCCGTTCGACGGCAAGCGCATGATGTTCGGCGCCTTTGTGCCGGTTGTTGATCGCTGAACGAGGGAGAGCCACGATGCGCAATGCCGCCGGGACGCCAATCTGGTATGAGCTGCTGTCGAGCGATGCCGACGCATCCAAGACCTTCTACGAGGCCGTGATCGGCTGGACGGTAGGGCCAAGGCCCGAAGGCGACATGGATTACCGGATGATCGACACGGCATCGGGCGAGACGGTCGGCGGCCTGATGCACCTCTCGCCGCAAATGGTGCAGGGCGGCGCCACGCCGACTTGGCTGTTCTACATCGGCGTCGAAGATGTCGATGCGACGGTCAGCAAGATCACGCAGGCGGGCGGCAGCGTCCACCTCCCCGCCTTCGACATGCCGGGCGTCGGACGCATGGCGATGGTCGCCGATCCGCAGGGCAACCCCTTCTATGTCATGCGCGGCGAAAGCGATGAGCCAAGCCGCTCGTGGGAGCGGATGGGCATGGGCAAGTGCAACTGGCACGAGCTTTCCACCACCGATCAGGCCGCCGGCAATGGCTTTTACGCCCAAGTGTTCGGCTGGTCCTATCCGGACAAGATGGAGATGCCCGGCGACCTGGGCGATTATGTCTTCGTCGCCAGCGGCGATGGCGAGGTGATGGGCGCGACGATGAAGGCGGGGGAGCAGCCGCCCGGCTGGCTGTTCTACTTTCGCGCGCCCGACATCGATGCCGCCGCCGCGAAGGTGTCGGCCGGGGGCGGCACGGTGCTCAACGGCCCGATGGAGGTACCCGGCGGAGACAAGGTGATCGTCGCCCGCGACCCTCACGGTGCCGCGTTCGGTGTCGCCGCGCCGGGCAAGCCAGCCTGACGACAGCCTTGTGGGAGAGAAGCGATGCCCAGCGACAAGCTCGTGACCTGCGTCTGGTTCGATCTCGGCCAGGCGCGCGAGGCCGCCACTTTCTACGCCGGCCTGTTTCCCGACAGCCATGTCGGCGCGGTGCAGGATTCGCCGGCGGACAATCCCTCGATGGCGGCGGGCGGTGAACTGACCGTCGAGTTTACCGTTCTCGGCCGTCCCTTCCTAGGCCTCAACGGCGGGCCGAACTTCACCCCGAACGAGGCCGTCAGCTTCATGGTGCTGACCGACGATCAGGCGGAGACCGATCGATACTGGAATGCCATCGTCGACAATGGCGGGCAGGAAAGCGACTGCGGCTGGTGCAAGGACCGCTGGGGCTTTTCATGGCAGATCACCCCGCGTGCGCTGATGGACGCGATGGCCGATCCCGACCGCGCCGCCGCGAAGCGCGCGATGGAAGCGATGATGACCATGCGCAAGATCGACATCGCCACCATCGAACGCGCCCGCGCCGGAGAGCCGGCCGATGCGTAGGATCATCGGCGGCCTCTTCATGTCGGTGGACGGCGTGATCCAGGCGCCAGGGGCGCCGGACGAGGACACCAGCGGCGGTTTCACTCAGGGCGGCTGGGCAGCGGGCTATTGGGACGAGCAAACCGACGCCTTCATCGCCGGGCATATCCAAAACGCGGAATATGATCTGCTGCTGGGCCGGCGCACCTACGACATCTTTGCCGATTACTGGCCGCGCCACCGCGACGATCCGATCGGCGAACGCTTCGAACGCATCACCAAATATGTCGTCACGTCCGATCCCGATACGCTGTCCTGGCGCGGGTCGCAGCCGCTGGTCGGCGATCCGGCGAGCACGGTCGCGGCTTTGCGCGGCGGCGACGGCCCCGATCTGCTGATCCAGGGCAGCAGCCAGCTTTATCCGGCGCTGTTCGGCGCGGGGCTGATCGATCGGATCTTCCTCACCATCATGCCGGTGATCCTGGGTGCCGGCAAACGCGTGCTGACCGGCGATGCCGCCTCCGCCACCGGACTGCGGCTGGTCGACCATCGTGTCAGCCCGGGCGGCGTGGTGATGAACGTCTATGAGCGTGATGGACCGGTACGTACCGGCGATTTCGGCGACTGACGGAGCTGGCACATGTTTGAACTGCGGATCGAGCGCGTGATCGACGCACCCATCGAGAGGGTCTGGACCGCCTGGACCGAACATTATGCCGAATGGTTCGTGCCGCGCCCCTGGTCGGTCGAGGTGATCGAGAACGATCTGCGCACCGGCGGCCGCTGCGCCATGGTGATGCGCGGGCCGGAGGGCGAGGAGATGCCGTCGGACGGCCTCTATCTGGAGGTGGTGCCGCAACGCCGGATCGTTTCCACCGACGCCTTTCTGCCCGGCTGGATCCCGGCGGGTCCGTTCATGGTGCGGATCGACGAGTTCGCCGGTGCCGGCGAAAAGACCCATTATGCCGCCATCGCCCGACACTGGACCGAGGAGGCACGCGACCAGCACGCCGCCATGGGCTTCGATACCGGCTGGAATGCCGCAACGGACCAGCTTGAACAGGTGGTCGCGCGGATCCGCTGATCAAAGCCCCTCCCCTTCGCGGGGAGGGGCAAAGGCTTGTTACCCTACCCGCGTGCCCGTCAGCGGGAAGCTGCCGAAGGCGCCAGCGCCGACGGTGCCGGTCACGGTGTCGCCGTCGATGGTGACGTTCATGTCCAACGTCATCGGCATCGGCACGGTCATTTGCTGCTTCCAGGTCAGCGTGTTGCCGCTCACCTCGCCCGAGACGTCAGACGAGCCCATTGCGCCCGAATTGGTGCCGGTGAAGGTGTTGCCTTCGCTCTTCACGGTCAGCGTCGACTTCTGGTCGCCCAGCGGCGACTTCACCGTGACGTCGTAGGTACCGTCCACTCCAGCCATCATTCACTCTCCTCGGGTGCGCCCGTCACGGACGCGGCAGGCATCACCTCAACCGGCAGTCCAAGCGTGTCAAGCTGAGGCCGGACCGCCTTCGCATCGCCGATGACGACCCAGATGAAACGGTTCGGATCAATGACGCTACGGATCGCGCCGTTCAGCTGATCGCGCGTCATCGCGCGGTACCGCTGCGTGATGGTGGCATAATAATCGTCGGGCCGGCGATAAAGGTCGTTGGCCTGCATCGCGCCCAGCACCGCGCCCGAGGTTTCAAAATCGCCTGCGAGCGATCGAGTCGCGCCGGTGATCGTCCGTTGGAACTCCGCCTCGCTCATCGGCCGGTTGCCGACGAACGCGCCGATTTCCGCCTTCATCGCGGCGATCGACGCGCCGGTCTTGTCAGCCTGAACGGGCGCGCGAAGCTGATAGGGTGCGGCCTCCGCATGGCGCGCGAAGCCGCCATAGGCGCCGTAGGACCAATGCTTGGTTTCCCTGAGGTCCATGTTGATGCGGCCCAGGAAGTCGCCGCCCAGCGCATCATTGGCGGTGATCACCGGCAACAGATCGTCCGTGCCGCGAAGGCCCGTGCGAAGCACGCCGGCAATGCGCGACTGCGGCGAATCCGGGCGATCCACCAGCACGATGCGCGGCACCGGCAGGCTGCGATCCTCACGGAACACCTTGGTGCCAGCCGCGCCCTCGCCCTTCCAGCCGGCCAGTGCTCGATCCAGCCCCGCCTTCACTTCGGCAAGCGGACGATCGGAAACGACGAACACCTTGGCCTTGTCCGGCCTGAGCCATGCGTGGTGGAAGGCGACGAGATCGGCGCGCGTCAATGCGGCCACCGCCTCGGCATCGCCGCTGCCCTGGTTCTTGGCATAGGGATGCGCCGCGCCGTAGAGCATGGGCGGCAGGATACGCTGCTCGATCCCTTCCGGATCGGTCTGCTCCTGCGCGATCTGGGTCAGCATTTGCGCCCGGACGCGCGCCAGCTCGCTATCAGGGAAGGAAGGCGCGCGCAGCAGCTCGGCCCAGATATCCAGTGCCGGGCCGAGGTTCGCGCTCGGCGCGCGGAAGCTGACGGTGGTTCGATCGGCGGACGATCCGGTGAAGATATCGAGCCCGAGCCGCTCCTTCGCCTCGGCCAGCTGGATCGAATTGAGCCGCGCCGTGCCTTCGTCGATCATCGCGAGCGTCATGCTCTGCGTGCCCAGTTGGTCGGCCACATCGGCTGCGGCACCGGCATCGAAGCTGGCGACCATCTGCGTGATCGGCACCGTCGCGCGCTGCGCATAGACAAGCTCAACCCCGTTCGAGAGCTGCGCCCGTTCCACCTTGGGGAAGGCGAGCGCGCCGACCTCGCCGACCGGCGGCATCGGCTCGCGCGTGCCCTTGGCTGGAGCCTCCGGCGCCTTGGTCTGTTCCGCGGGCGGCGGCACCATGGCTTCCTCATAGGCGTCGCGCTCGCCCGGCACGACGGTGAGGCTGTAATTCGGACGGGTCAGCCATTGCTGCGCCGCAGCCTTCACGCTGGCCGGCGTCTGGGCGGCCAAGGCGGCGAGTTGCTTCTTGTAGAAGCCCGGATCGTCCGAATAGAGCGCGCCCTCCGCCAGCGCGACCGCCTTGCCACCAAAGCCGCCGACCGCCTCCAGCCCGCCAATCCGGCGGGATATCGTGGTGGTCAACGTCCGCTGCACCTCATCGGGCGTCGGACCGTTGCGGATGAACTCGGCCACCAGCTCGTCCAGGCGGCGGGACACGATCGCCGGGTCGACGCCCGGCCGCACCATGGCATGAATGGTGAAGGTGCCGACCTGCGCGAAATCGGAATAGCTCGCGCTCACCTGCACGGCGGTCTTGTCACCCTTCACCAGCGCATTGTCGAAGCGCGAGCTGGCGAGCCCGCCCAGCACCGATGCGGCAACCTCCAGCGCCGGTGCCGCCGGATCGTTGAGGCCCGGGACTGGCCAGCTCTTCACCACGAGCGGAGCGGCGACCCGATCCTTCATCACCTCGCTGCGCGGCTGCGCCAGCACTGGCACCGCCGCTTGCGGGGCCACGCTCTCCGGCCCGCGCTTGATGGCGCCGAAATATTTGGCCGTCAGGCGCTTCGCTGTCGGCACGTCGATGTCGCCGGCCAGGACCAGCACGGCATTGTTCGGCCCGTAATGGTCACGGAACCAGTCCTTCACGTCCTGAAGGCTGGCCTTGTCGAGATCGGCCATCGATCCGATCGTGCTGTGGCCGTAGGGATGCGCATCCGGGAACACGCCTTCGATCAGCTTGTAGCTGATAAGGCCGTAAGGCTGATTGTCGCCTTCGCGTTTCTCGTTCTGCACCACGCCGCGCTGCTCATCCAATACCGCCTGCGAGATCGCGCCGGTCAGCCAGCCCATGCGATCGCTCTCAAGGTACAGCGCCTGTTCCAGCGCGGCGGTCGGCACCGTTTCGAAATAATTGGTACGATCGAAATAGGTCGTGCCGTTGAGATCGGTCGCGCCGACCTGCTTCAGCGGCTCGAAGAAATCGCCCGGCGCATTCTCGCTGCCGTTGAACATCAGATGTTCGAACAGATGCGCAAAGCCGGTCTTGCCCGCCGGTTCATGCTTGGAGCCGACGTCATACCAGACCGACACGGCCACCACCGGCGCCTTGCGATCGGTGTGCACCACCACGCGCAGGCCATTGGGCAAGGTGAACTGCTGATATGGGATGTCGATGGCGCCCACCAGGTCGGCGACGGGGGCTGGCCGGTCGGCCGTTGCCGTTACACCCGGTTGCGGCGTGGTCTGGGCGAAGGAGGGGGGAACAAGAGCAAGGGCCGCGACACTGGCGGCCAGTGAGATCGACAGACGCAATTCGATACTCCTCAACGATATCGGCAGCCTAGTCGCCGACCGGCGCGCTGGGAAGCGGGCAACATTTCGTCACAAAGGATTGACTGCCAAAGCAACGATTGCCTAAGCAACAATGATGGCATTCACCGAGTCGACCTTCTACCCGGATGCGTCGCCCGGCTATCTGGTGCGGCTGATCCACCAGATGTCGGTGGCGGCGCTTGATCGGACGCTGGCGGCGGATGGTCTGACCGCCACGCAATGGATGACGTTGGTGTCGCTCCACTTTGGTCATGCCGACACCTGCGTCGGGCTCGCGCGCACGCTCGGCCACGACAAGGGCGCGATGACCCGGCTGATCGACCAGATGGAGGCGAAGGGCTGGGTGGCGCGACAGCGCGATGATGAGGATCGCCGGCTGATCCGCCTGTCGCTGACCAAGGCCGGCTCCGAGGCGGCGATTGCGGCCAAGCGCAAGGTGATCGCCTGCTGGAACGGCTTTCTCGCAGACTGGAGCGATGCCGACGTCGCCAATCTGATCGCCATGCTGCAGCGGCTGCGCCGCACGATGGAGGAAAGCGACACATGCGCCGCCTGAAGATGAAGTCCCGGCGCATCGTCGCGCACGCCGCCGGCCCGGCTGCGCTCGCCGCGCTGCTCGCTGCCTGCACCCCGCCCGACACCGCGCCGCAGCTCAGCCAGCGGGCGCCTGCGGATCTCGGTCTCACCGGCGCGACCATGCCGGCGATCGATCCCGATTGGTGGACGGCATTCGGCGATCCGCAGCTCGACCGTATCATCGCCGACGCATCGGCCGGCAATCCGGATCTCGCTGCCGCGCTCGCCCGTGTCCGGCAGGCGCAGGCGGTGCTTGCC
>NZ_LSKH01000112.1:0-5030 GCF_001557395.1 Sphingomonas sp. CCH5-D11
CGGCGACCGCCACGCCGGCGCTGCTGCTGGCGATCGCGCAGGCCGCGGCGGAGGCGGTCGCGGACTGAGCGGGACGCGGACTGAGCGGGCTGGGGGGGCGGGCGGATGGACCGCTTGCCCCCTTCCCTGCCGTGCCCTGCCCCGCGCAGTCCTGCCCGGCTCCGTCCTGTCCTGTCCTGCCGGCGAGGCGACCCGCTCGGTTGCCTGTTGAGGCGCGTCAGCCGCCGCCCAGCAGCGCCTCGGGATCGAGCAGGGTGAGCGCCGCGCCCTCCCCTGCCCCATCCTCCGCTTTGCGCCAGCGCCACAGCACCAGATTGCGTCCGCCGCGATGCTGGACGGAAGGGACCAGCGCACCCTGCGCCCCGGCGGCGATCAGTACCTGCGCCAGGGTCCAGCTCGGCGGCGTCTCGCGGCGGATCATGTGGATCTCGCGCCACAGGCAGGCGGTGACCGCGGGATCCCATGTCGTGAGGTCCGCCACCCGCTCGGCCGCCAGGTCAAAGGCGACCAGCGTGCCCGGCCGGATCAGATCCTGATGCATTTCCTGGATCGCGGTATTGTAGTCCGCCGACAGGTATAGCGCGGGCGTGCCGGGCGCATTCCAGCGGCCGCCCGTCAGATGCGATCCGCTGTCATAGGGGCGGCGCTGCCAGCGGATGCCCAGCATGCGCCAGAACCGGCCCTGGAGCGGCGAGAGCGGGGGCAGATCGGCCATGATGACGGGTGATCCCGGGCGGTCGCCGGCGGATCAGGCGTAAGCGCCCTGGTCCATGCTCTCCAGCGTCCACATCACCGCATCGGCATGGCCCTCCTCCACCAGCTCCTCGGCGGTCTTGCCGAAGCCGGCGATCGGCTGATGCTTGAACCAGATGATCGCGCGCCCCTCATCCCCCGCCAGCTCGGCGGCGCGCGCGATGATGCGGGCGATCTCGCCAAGCTTCGCCTGCACGGCGGGGCTTTCCGGCCGCGCGGCCATGGTATTGCGGTTGAGGTGAGCGAGCTTGGCGAGGCGGGACATGGGAAGGCGCAACCGCTCGGCCATGCGACGCGGCGCGATCATGTCGGCATCGCGGATGTCATCGAGGAAAGCGGCAAGCATGAGTGCACTCCTTGCCTGTTATATGCACCAACGCCCGCCCCGGTTCAATGAATCCCTCTTCCCATCAAGTTCATGTCATCACGACTGGTTAGAGGGTTTATGGAATAGGTTAGAAGGTTAGCCGGCCGGCACATGCTCGCAAGTCTCTGTAAAGACGGGCGAACTACCGTGCAGGCTGTTCCCGATATGTCGGCCGGGCGTTCCTGAAGTGGCGATACGGGCGTTCCCGAAGTGTCGTGAAACTGTTCCTAAAGGGGCGACAGATGTTCCCGGAGTGTCGATGGACCCTGGGATAGCGTCTTTCGAGCGCACGGTTTGAATCAATTTCGCGCGCTTGTTGGATGGAGAGGTTCAAAATCGCGAGGCGCCGGTGATCTCGCCGGGTGGCGGCGGTTGCAACCCGACACTTCGGGAACGGAATGCCGGATTGGCGGGCGGTACGTTGGGGCAACAGGCGTGTCCCGACGCGGATTTGCGATCGGCTGGAATGAGAGACAATCGTACCGGCGCTGAAGCCCGATGTCGAACGATGCGCGGCTTGATGCACCAGCGCAGCGGCGACAGGCCTGTCCCCTCCCCTGCTCCCGCGTGATGCCCGCGAACCCTGCTTCAGCGTTGACCAGCACCCCGGCGAAGGCCGGGGCCCAGTTGGAAAGGCCGGGGCAATTGCCACCGCAAGTCGCAACTTCCTCATCCCTCCGCCGCGACGTTCAACGATGATAGTGACGCATCGCACGACCTCACGACAGGCCTCTTCCTCGTCCCGCACTTTCAACCAAGACGCGCGGCAAGCGGCCAAGTCTGGCACAAACTTCGACAAGCTCGCTACGAGCGGGGATGCGGGCGCCGCACCGGCACGATCAACCATCGAGCCCATCACGCTTGCTCCAGTCAGATCCACGTCCGCCGACCCGTGGCGCAACTTTCTCCGTCATGCCGGGCGTTGTTCCGGCATCCACTGTGCCGCGCAGCTTGCGCCCTCGAGTGTGCGCAACAGCGGATCCCGACACAAATCCGGGTCGACGCAGCCTGTGCCGCCGTCGGACTTTGCCGCAGAGGTTTCGCTCGCGCGAGCTGCATCGAACTCGCGTGATGGCCGGGAGATAGCCACCAGCGCCCAGGCCATTGCCAGTCAGCCGACGAGACAAGCATAAGCAAGGGGGAAGGCGCCCGCCCGCCACGATCGGCGCAGCGGGATCAGCGGCCGAGATGGTGGCGGTGCTTGGCGTCCCAGCGCTTCACGAAGCCGATAAAGGCATTCTGATAGCTGACCGGCGTACGGGCAGGATCGGCGGCGAGCCACTGGCGGAATTCCTCGTGCAGCGCCTGATAATCCCAGCCCGGGCATTCCGCCTTCAGCGTGGCAAGCGTCGCATCGGTCAGGTCGCCGGCGCTGGCGCGATGGGCGAGGCTCTTCACCGATCGCCGGATCATGGCGGCAGTGGCGGAGAGCTCCGCGATACGCTCGGGCGAGGGTGTTTCCCCGGGGAAACGCTGGGCAGGCGAGGGGGCCATGATGGCGCCCGCGGCCACGCTGGCCCGCGTGTCCGGGGCGCCCCCGCCTCCGCCGCCATCGCGCGCCACATGGTCGAGCGGCAGGGCAGGGGAGGCCGCGACCGTAGCCGGCGCGGCGCCCTCCACCGTCTTGCCCGCCACTGCCTCGGCCGTCACTGTCTGCGGCGCCACGGCCTTGGCCCGCGCCGTCCGCTTGCCCGTGTCCGCACCCATGGCGCGCGCCGAGAGGCCGCCATCCGCCTGCCGCCGCATCCGCAGCATCGGCTCGCGCTTGTCGGCGGGCTGCTCGATCGCAAGCGAATAGCCGGGCAGGGGATCCTTCTCGGCGATCTTGGCGATCTCGAACTTGAAGCGGCGATACTGGCCTTCCGCGCCCGACTTTTCGAACAGCGTTGGCATGGAAATGGCGAAACCAGCCTCTCCGGCGCCGCCCGCGTGCTTGCGCGCGACCTTGTAAAGCCAGCGTTCGCGACCGCCGGTCAGGTCGAAATAGGCGCGATCGATGCTGAGCACGCCGCCCGTCATCATCACGCCTTCCCAGAACCAGTTGGACAGCTCGATCGTCATGCCGCGCGATCGCTCGGTCTTCTCGTCCACCAGCTGCGTCCAGCCATCGAGCCAGCTGAACGTCGCCTCTCGGCGCCCCCGGCCGGAGGCCGGCTCAGGTGAGGCGTCGGCACGAATGTTGGTCTTGATCGTCGTTGCGACCAACCGGTCGAGCGCCTGGCCGAGCAGCTCATAGGCCCGCCCCGTGGTCGGCCGCCCGATCGCGCGCAGCAGGTCATAGGGCATGAGATGCAGCTTGCGCGGCACGTCATTGACCCCGCGCCGCGCCATGTCGGCCAGCACGCTGGCGCAATAGATCAGGATGTCGGCATCCCAGATCGTCGCCATGCCGTAATCGGGATTGGCCGACACATGGACCCACAGCTTGCCGTCGGGGCTTCGGTAGTCGATCGGCTTCACCCGCTTCGACTTCGCCAGGCTGAAGAAGGGGCGCTCCATCATCTCGCGCTGGTCGCGCAGCGCGAGATCGGCGACATAAGGGAGGAAGAGGTCGAACTGGTTCGAGACGGACGCGCGGCCAGCCTTGCTCATGCGGCGTTTCCCCGGGGAAACACGTGCGGGGCAGGCGCGGGCAGGCCGTGTTTCCCCGGGGAAACACAAGGTGCAACATCTGCCGTGTCGTGATCGCGGCCGGCGCCGCGAGGCAAGTCCTGCCTGCCCCTCAGGAGCCATGGATCCCGGATCACGCCCGGGATGGCGGCAAGGCGAAATCGCCGCGAGCCACGTCGCGCGGCGCCGCGCTGCCGGTCATCGGCACGCAGGCGCCCATGTTTCCCCGGGGAAACAGGGCCCGGCGGCGCGGCTCCCCTGACCGTCGAGGCGCCCGCTCGGATCACCGTTGCAGGCCCCGCCCCTCGGTCTCCAGATGATCGAGCGCCTGGCGCAGCGCCGCGGCGAGATCGTCTTGGCTGGCGCCCGATCCGGCGTGAAGGCGGATCGTAACGCCCTGGCGATTGGCCGATTGGATGGTGAGGGCAGGGCGGCCGTGGTTGGTCGTCCACGTCCATGGCTCTGCCGCCGGGCCGGCCGCGGCGCGCGGTGCCTCGAGGAGCTGGCGCACCACCTCGGCGGCATTCCACTGCGCCAAGCCATTGTCCCTGCGGCTTTTCTGGTCACGGGTGAGCGCGCGCGCCTTGGCCAGGATCGCCGGGGCGGCGGCCTTGTCATCCAGCGCCTGGGCCAGCGCATAGCCGGGTTTCAGCTGCACATCGGCGGGCGAGGCAAAGGCCTGCACCACCGCTTCGGGCAGGGCCGCGACCTTCAGCATCTTGGACAGCCAGCCCTTGGAGAGCTTCAGCCGCTCCGCCATGCGCGTCAGGTGATTGCCGTAATGGCTCTTGAGCGCGGCGGCGTAATTGCGCGCGCGTTCCAGGTCCGACACGTCCTTGCGCGCGCGGTTCTCCAGATCGGCGAGACGAAAGGCGGCTTCGTCGTCGAGCGCGGCGACCTGCGCCACGAACATCATGTCGGGATAGCTGTGCGCGCGCAGCCAGGAGATCGACCAGTGCCGCCGCGTACCGGCGATCACCTCATAATCATGCGCCGGATCGCCTTCGACACGGCGCACGACCGCCGGCACTTTCTGCCCGCCCTCAGCCACGATCGAATCGATCAGCTCGCGGCAGCTTTCCTCGCTAAGATGCGCATAAGACCGGGCATTTCCCGGCCAGATGCGCACGCGAGCGGGATCAAGCAGCAATTGCGTGACCTGGCGGACCTCGCCCGAGGCGACCCGCGCCAACGCCGATTCCCGGCCGAGCAGCGTCGTGCCGCGCAATCGCTCGCGCGTGGCTGGCGGGGGAGCGGGCGGCGGGGCAGGGGGCGCATCCGCCTGCGGCCGGTCCGGCTG
>NZ_LSKH01000113.1:0-14690 GCF_001557395.1 Sphingomonas sp. CCH5-D11
GGCGGGGTGATCCCCGCCTGCGGCGCGCGTCAATCTGCGGCGTTCAACGGGCGTCGGTGAGGGCCGCGAGCGTATCCTCGGCGCTCTTGGACAGGGCAGTGATCCCCGGCCCGACGAGGTACCAGCTCTTCGGATCAAGGTAGATCACCCGCCCGGCCTTCCATGCGGCGCTGGCCGCGATGCGCGGATCGGCGGCGAGCCGCTGCGCGATCGGGCTGGGCGGGGCGCCGGTCGCCGCTGCGCGATCGAGCACGATCAGCCATGTCGGATCGCTTGCGAGGCCCGCCTGGAGCGCCGCATCGCGTGCGCGCGCCGCTGCCTCGGCCTCCGGCGAGCCTGCCTCCGGCCGCGGACCGGCCGCGGTCGGGGCGGCTGGTGCGACCGCCGGACGGATGCCGATGAAGTCGTAGGCCGTCCCGAAACGGTCGCCGGGCGCGTGAACCATGGCGCCGCCGCCGGCAACGAACAGGACGAGCCCGGTGCCCGCGCCCTTCGCCCGCGCATGCAGCGCCGAAAGCTTCGCCTCGAACTCGGCGATGCGCGTCGCGGCGCGATCCTCCACGCCGAAGACCCGGCCGAGGGTCCGCGTGTTCTCGATCGCCGTGGTCGCCAGGCTCTTTTGTGACGGTGACAGGTCGATGGTCGGCGCGATCGCCTGCATCTGCGCGTACTTGCGCGCAGACCGGCCACCGACGACAATCAGGTCGGGCTTCAGCGCGGTGAGCGCCGCCGTGTCGGGCTCGAACAACGTGCCGACATTCTGGTATGACGCATCCGCATAGCGCGCGATGTGCGGTGGGAAATTGCCCTTGCCCCCCGCGCCCTTCGGCACGCCGGCGACCGCATCGACGCCAAGCGCCGTGAGGTTGTCGAGCGTGGCAAGGTCGAACACGGCGACGCGGCGCGGTGTGCTTGCCAGAACGGTTTCGCCCTTTGCGTGCGGGACGGTGACGCCTTGCGCCAGGGCCGGTGTGGTCAGGCCATTGAAGGCGAGCGCGATGGCGGCTGCTGCCGCGAACATGCTTCGTGATGTCATGATGTTGCTTCCCCCTTAGAACCGAAAGTTGACCGAGGCGCTGAAGCGGCGTCCGTCGAGCACATAGGCAAAGCCGTCCTCGGGCGTGACCTGCTTGTTGGTGAGATTGTAGACGCCGGCGTTCAGGACGATCTGCCGCGTCAGATCATATCCAAGACCCAGATTGTAGAAGGTGTAGGCCGGATACCGGAAGTCATTGGTGCCCGAGCCGCTGGAGTTCACTGTCCGTCCCGATGTTCGGCCGCGATGGTTCAACTGGCCCCAGAAGCGCAGCGCGCGTGTCGCCGACCAGTCGAGCGACGCGTTGAACATGTGTTCTGGAATGTCGTTCAGCGGCTTGCCCGCATTCACGCCGGAGGTCTGCTCGGTCTGCGCATAGGTGTAGCTGTGGCGGTAGCGAAGCGAGGGCACCAGCTTCCAGTCCACTGTCCACTCGACACCTTTCAGCTCCGCGGTGTCGACGTTGATGTAGGAAGTGTAGCCGAACTGATGGGCGGGATAGGTGGTGCCCATATATTCACAGATGGTGTTCTGCGCGCAGATCCGGCCGGTCCGCAGCAGCTTGTCCTTGAAGTCGCTCTTGTAGGCGGTCAGGCTGGTTGAGAGGCCAAGGTCAGGGTTCACGTACGCGGCGGCGATCTCGTAATTGGTCGTGATCTCGGGCTTGAGGTCCGGGTTGCCGATGATCACCCCGCCCATCGAGGTCGATCCGAAATCGGTTGCCGCCATGCGCAGGCTCGGCACCTTGTAGCCGCGCGTCACTCCGCCTTTCAGCGTCAGTGTCTCCGTCAGGTTGACCACGGCATAGGCCTTTGGACTGAAGCGCGTGCCGAAATCGTCGCTGTGGTCGACGCGCCCGCTGAGCAGCAGGGAAAGATCGTCGATGATCTCCCAATTGTCCTCCAGGAACGCTGCATATTGCTTGCGATCCATCGTCACGATGTCGGTGGGGACGACGAAGCCCGGCAGGTTCAGGCCGTTGGTCGCGCCGTCCTGCAGCTTCTCGTGGAAGAAATTCACCCCGCCCACGACCTTGTGATTGGCGATCGATGCCGCGACCTGGCTGTTCGCCACCAGTGTATCGAACTCGATGCCGTTTCCGGTCGTCGCGTTGATCCGCGTCGGGTTCGAAGAGGTGTCGTAAGTGACGTAGCTGCTCCACACCGCCGCGCCATACTGGCCCTCATGCGTGAGGAAGTAATTGTCGCGCAGCGTCTTGCTGTAGGTACGCGCGGCGGTCGGCGCGAGGCTGCGGCCGGGGCGGGCGGTCCGTTCCTGAATGGTGTGGCCGATGCCGGCGGTGAAGGTGTTGGCATCATCCAGGCGGAAGCCGAGCTTGCCGGCGATGTTGCGGCGCTCGAAATCGGGATCCGCGGCAGCTGAATCGCCGCCGCCGACGAAGTCGGCCTCCTGCTGCAATCGCAGGCCGCCCGTGACCTGAAGCGAGAGGCGGTCGCGCAGGATCGGCACGTTCAGGGCGAAGCTGCCGTTGAAGCCATCCTTGGTGACATCATTGCCCGGGCCAGCCGCGATATATTCGGCGGTGGCGCTGCCGCCGAAATCGTTCAGAACCTTTTTGGTGATGATGTTGATGACGCCGCCGATCGCGTCCGACCCGTACAGCGACGACGCTGGCCCGCGGATCACCTCGATCCGCTCGATCGTGTCGAGCGGCGGCAGGAAGTTGATCGGCGTGCCGGCCTGCTGTCCATTGAGCCCGAAGGCCTGATTGTCCTGAACGCGCTTCCCGTCGATCAGGAACAGCGTGTAATCCGAGCTCATGCCGCGGATCATGATCGACTGTTCGACGCCGCCGCCCTGGATGTGGACGCCTGGAATGTTGGCGAGCACATCGGTGATGTCGGTGTAGGAGCGCTGCCGGATCTCCTTTTCGGTGATGACCGACACCGTCGCGGGCGCCTCGCGGACATTCAGCTCATAGCCGGTGGCGGTCACGACGATGTCCGACGGGATGTCCTTGTCCCCGGCGTTCGACGCGGCCCTGATATCCTTCTGCTGTGCGGCGCTGGCCTGCTGCGGCATCACGACGGTGAGCGACAGCGCCGTCGTGGCATATAGGATGGTGTTCAACTTCATCATTTCCCCCCGGTGCGGGCACAGCCGTGCAGCCGCGACCGTTGGCCGGGTATGACGACGCCCCCTTGCATGCTTTGATACGCCCGGCAGACATTCGGCGAATGCCTGCTAATGAGAACTGATCGCAGCCGTTATCTGTGGCGCGTGCCGCGCACAACGATCACGCCTGAATTTCCGCTATTCGTTTTTGACACCTTGATCGTACAGGCTGGTCAGGGGAACGGAGGTGGCCGCCCGCTGCTATCAAGCGCCCCGCCACCAATCGCCACGCTGATGCGTTCCTGGTCCTGAGTTTCAATGAACGAGGCAGTTTTGGCCGAAGCTGACACGGATGCGTTTCAGACCAGCCTGCTTGCCGGTGGCGCGTGCGGGCGGATGATCGCCTCGCGGGACTGGTCCGCGACGCCGCTGGGGCCGATCCGCGCCTGGCCCGCCAGCCTGCGCACCGCCACCTCCATCCTGCTGCGCGCCGCCGTGCCGATGGTGATGCTGTGGGGCGAGGAAGGCATCATGCTGTATAACGACAGCTATTCGCTGTTCGCCGGGCAGCGCCATCCCGAGCTGATGGGCGCCCGCGTGCGCGAAGGCTGGCTGGAGGTGGCCGACTTCAACGATCATGTGATGAAGGTCGGGCTGGCGGGCGGGACGCTGCGTTATCGTGATCAGCAGCTGACCCTGTATCGCAACGGCGTGTCCGAGCCGGTGTGGATGGACCTGGATTATTCCCCGGTGCTGGACGAGACCGGCCAACCCGCCGGCGTCCTGTGCATCCTGGCCGAAACGACCGAGCGGGTGCGCGCCGAGCAAGGCTTGCGCGACAGCGAAATGCGGTTCCGCCTGATGGCCGATGCCGTGCCGCAGATCACCTGGATCACCGATGCGGACGGGCAGGCGGAATTCTTCAACAAACATTGGTGGGACTATACCGGCGCAGCCCATGCGCCGACCAACGCAGCCAAGGTGTCGGCGGATCACCTGCACCCGGATGACGTGGCAGGCACCATGGCCGCGTTCAACGAGGCGCGGCGCACCGGCACCACCTTCCAGACCGAGCACCGCATCCGATCGGCGGCGGGCGAATATCGCTGGTTCCTGGTCCGCGCGGAGCCGTATCGCGATCCGCAGACGGGGGAGATCGTGCGCTGGTTCGGCGCCTCGGTCGACATCAACGATCGCAAGGCGGCGGAGCAGGCGCTGACCGCGCTGAACGCGGAGCTGGAGGATCAGGTGATCCAGCGCTCGCGCGAGCGTGGCCTGGTGTGGCAGCACAGCATCGACCTGTTGTCCGTGGTGGACCTGGAAACGGCGGTGTTCGATGCGGTGAACCCGGCCTGGCACAAGGCGCTCGGCTGGCCGATCGCTGAGATCGAGGGCCGGCCCTTTTTCGATTTCGTTCACCCGGATGATGGCGATGAAACGCGCGATGCCTTTCGGAACCTGCAGCAGGGCAATGCCGTGCTCCATTTCGAGAACCGGTATCGCACCCGGCAGGGCCGGTGGCGGTGGCTGTCCTGGGTCGCGGTGCCCGAGGGCGGCAAGCTATATTGCGTGACGCGCGACGTGACGGCCGAGCGGGAGCGGCGGGACGAGCTGGCGACCGCGCAGGAGGCGCTTCGCCAGGCGCAGAAGATGGAGGCCATGGGCCAGCTGACCGGCGGCGTGGCGCATGATTTCAACAATCTGCTCGCCCCCATCGTCGGTTCGCTGGATCTGCTGCAGCGTCGCGGCATCGGCACGGAGCGTGAGCAGCGGCTGATCGCCGGCGCGATCCAGTCCGCCGACCGTGCCAAGACATTGGTGCAGCGCTTGCTCGCCTTTGCCCGTCGCCAGCCGTTGCAGGCGGTGGCGGTGGACGTGGTGGAGCTGGTTTCGGGCATGGGCGATCTGGTGGCGAGCACCACCGGTCCGAACATCAAGGTGGTGGTGGATGCCGAGCCGGACGTGCCGGCCGCCGAATGCGATGCGAACCAGCTCGAAATGGCGCTGCTGAACCTCGCCGTGAATGCGCGTGACGCCATGCCCGATGGCGGCACGTTGCGCATCGCGGCGACGGCGGAGGCGGTTCGCGCCGGCCACCGCGCCAAGCTGCCGCCGGGCCATTATGTGCGCCTGTCTGTCGCCGACACCGGCAGCGGCATGGATGCGGCGACGCTGGCCCGCGCGGTGGAGCCGTTCTTCTCCACCAAGGGCGTGGGGAAGGGAACCGGGCTGGGCCTGTCCATGGTTCATGGGCTCGCGTCGCAGTTGGGCGGGGCGCTGACGATCCAGAGCCGGCCCGGGCGGGGCACCAACGTCGAATTGTGGCTGCCGCGCAGTGCGGCGACGCCGCGGCGGGTGGAAGCGGCGCGGCCGGACGTGCCGGCGCGCCCCGCGGGCGGGCAGGTGCTGCTGGTGGACGATGAGGAAGCGGTGCGGATCACCACCGCGGACATGCTGGTCGACCTTGGCTATCGCGTCACCGAGGCGGCCTCCGGCGAGGAGGCGCTGCAACGGATCAGCCGGGGCGAGCCGTTCGACCTGATGGTGACCGATCACCTGATGCCCGGCCTGACCGGCGCGGAGCTGGCCCGCGCGGCGCGGCGGCAGCGGCCGGACATGGCGGTGCTGCTGGTGTCGGGCTTTGCCGAGCGCGAGGACGTCGGCCCGGACCTGCTTCGCCTGACCAAGCCGTTCCGCAAGGACGAACTGGCGGCGAGCCTGGCGCAGCTGTCGGCCTGAACCCTAGTCGCCGTGAACGCGGGTGCCGGCGATCCACGTGCCGCGCGGATTCAGATCCGGATCGAGCCAGGCAAGATCCGCGCGCGCGCCGGGACGCAGCGTGCCGCGATCGGCCAAAGACAGGAAGGCGGCGGGCGCGGTGGCGGCCATGCCGGCCGCGTCGGCCACGTCCAGCCCCAGCATCGTCACCGCATTGCGCACCGCCGTCCCCATATCCAGCGCGGAGCCGGCAAGCGTGCCATTCTCCTCCACGCAGGCGCCGTCCTCCACGCGGATCGTCTTGCCCTGCAATTCGAAGCTGGTCGCATCGGTGCCGACCGGCGACATGGCATCGGTGACGAGCATGAAGCGATCGTGCGGACGGGCGGCCAGGGCGATGCGCAGGGCGGCCGGCGCGACATGGTGCCCGTCCACGATCAGGCCGGCATAGATCCGCTGGTTCTCTATCGCGGCGCCCACCACGCCCGGCGCGCGGTGATGCAGCGGCGACATGGCGTTGAACAAATGGGTGACGCCGGTCGCCCCGGCCGCGAACGCGCGAACGGCGGTGGCATAATCCGCATCGCTGTGCCCCACGGCAACGATCACCCCGGCGGCGACCAGCGCGGCGATATCGTCGGGCGTGCCCATTTCGGGCGCCAGCGTCACCAGCGTGCGGCCGTGCTTCAGGCTGCCGAGCAGCGCGATCGCCGCCGCATCGAGCTGGCGGAAGCGGGCGGGATCGTGCGTGCCCTTGCGCGCCGGATTGAGGAACGGCCCTTCGATGTGGATGCCCACGACGCCCGGCACGCCCTCTTCGATCGCCTGTTCGGTGGCGCGCATCGCCATTTCCACGCGGTCCAGCGTGTCCGAGATCAGCGTCGGCAGAAAGGCGGTGGTGCCGAAGCGGGTGTGCGCCGCGCCGATGCGGCGGATCGTCTCCACGCCCGGATCGTCGTTGAACAGGACGCCGCCGCCGCCGTTCACCTGCGTATCGATGAAGCCGGGGAGCAGCCATCCGCCGGCGAGATCGATGCGGGTCGCGCCCGAGGGTGCGTGCTCCGCGATCAGCCCGTCCGCCACGCACAGCTGCCCGGCGATCGCACCATCGCCGGTAAGGATCCTGCCGTTGTCGAAGATGATGCCGGTCATCGCGTTTCCGTCACCTTCTTTAGGTGCGGGGGCGCATCGGGATCAATGCCGCGCGCGACGGCAAGGTCATTCGCCAGGCGATAGAAGCTCTGGAGCATCAGGATCGGCTCCAGCGCGGGCGCGGCGGCGATCGCGGGCAGGTTGCCGCCCGCCGCCCATTCGCCGGCGGCATCGGCCAGCATCACTTGCGCGCCGCGCTCGGCGAACTGCACCGCTGCGCTGCGCACCCCATCGCCGGACACGTCGGACGTGGCGAAGGCGAGCACCGGAAAGCCGCGCCGGACGATCGCCATCGGGCCGTGCCGGACCTCCGCGGCGGAAAAGGCCTCCGCATGAAGGCCGCAGGTTTCCTTGAACTTGAGCGCGGCCTCCTGCGCGATGCCAAAGCCATAGCCGCGGCCGAGAACGAACAGGTTGCGCGCGCCGAGCAGGGGCAGGTGCGCCGCGTGCCAGTCAAGCGCAAAGGCGCGCGTCATCGCCTCCGGCAAGGCGGCGAGGCGAGCCTGCAGCCCATCGTCGCCCGACCAGGCGGCGGCCAGCGACGCCTGCGCCGCAAGCGCAGCGATGCAGGATTTGGTTGCCGCGACCGATCGCTCGGGCCCGGCGCACAGCGGCAGCACCTCGTCCGCCGCATGGGCGAGCGGCGAGCCTTCGTCATTGACCAAAGCGACGACAAAGGCGCCGGCGGACTTATAGGCGGCGACGCTGGCGAGCAGGTCGGGGCTTTGGCCGGATTGCGAGATCGCGAGGCACAAGGCGCCCCGGGCGCGAAGCGGCGCGCCGAAGATCGAGGACACCGATGGCGCGGCCGAGGAGACGGGAATGCCCGTCATCGTCTCGAACAGATATTTCCCATAGGTTGCGGCGTGATCGGACGAGCCGCGCGCGCAGGTGACGATGAAGGGCGGCGGGCGATCGCGCAGCCGGGCGGCGATGCGCGCGATCACGGCCTGGGTGCGATCCACCAGTCGCGCGACCACGTCCGGCGCCTCTGCCGCTTCGGCATGCATCAGCGTGGCGGCGGGATCCCGCGGGAGCCCGCCTTCCGCTGCGGCCGAGGCCGAGGTGATGAAAGCGGGGGCAGGGCGGCCTAGCGCGGTGCGCATGGCGGCCACCTCGGCCTCGTCCGTGACCCGCGCCAGTTCGGAATCGAAGCCGAACTCGATCGCGCGGGGCGAAGCGTTGCGGATCGGGCGGGAGCAGGAGG
Source organism: Sphingomonas sp. CCH5-D11 (assembly GCF_001557395.1). Taxonomy (NCBI): domain Bacteria; kingdom Pseudomonadati; phylum Pseudomonadota; class Alphaproteobacteria; order Sphingomonadales; family Sphingomonadaceae; genus Sphingomonas; species Sphingomonas sp. CCH5-D11. The sequence goes on from NZ_LSKH01000113.1 coordinate 8,190, forward strand.
CGTGAACGGCGCGCACTCCGGTCGCGGCTACCAGCGAGGCGACATTGCCCGGATGGATCCCGCTCGCGGCGATGATCTCCACCCGCTCCCCGGCCAGCCATTGCATCGCCTTGATCGTCGCCACGCCCTCCTTCGCGACACGCGCCCCCCCGGCGGTCGCGATGGTGGCGATGCCGAGATCGGCGGCGGCCGTCACCGCGACGGCGGGATCGGGCAGCAGATCGACCGCGCGGTGCAATCCCACCTCCAGCCCGGCGGCATGGGCAACCAGTGCCTCGAGCAGCGCCAGGTCCAGCCCGCCCGCCGGCGACAGCGCGCCGATCACCACGCCCTCCAGCCCCGCTGCGCGCGCCGCGTCGATATCGCGAAACATCGCCAGCCGCTCGCGCGCGTCATAGGTGAAGCCGCCTTCGCGCGGGCGGATCAGCGCACGCACCGGCAGCGGGCATTCCTGCGCCAGCGCCAGCAGCCCGGCCGAGGGACTGAGGCCGCCCAATGCCAGCGACGAGGCCAGCTGGATGCGATCGGCCCCGCCCTTCATGGCGGCGATCAGCCCCTCCGGGCTGTCGACGCAGATCTCGATCAGAACCTCAGCCATGGATCCAGCCTTTTGCCCGACCCGGTGCGACAGCGATGCAGGCATCCGGGTGACCCATGGCGCTTTTGGATTGCAGCCCCCGGCCAGCGTCGGGGCGGATATAATCCCAGGCGGCGCGGGTCGGCATCAGGAACAGGGTCTGTAATGGCGCATGTGCCTTGGGGCCGGACAAGCGTGAAAAGGAGGCGCCGGCTAGGGGGCCGGCCCGCCAAAGGTCAAACGCTTTGTTGATGCCGGCGCGACGCACCGCCCCGCCCGCGCGACGGGCGCGGCGGAACGCCGGGCGGCGATGGTCTCAGGTGCGCTGCGGCGCGGGAGGCGGCGTGTCGGACGGGGAAGGGGGCGGGGAAGCGGCATCGCGCGATGCGACCAGCACCAGATGCGGACGCTGGCATCGATCCGGCGCGCGCATCGGCTCGGCAAGTTCAGCCAGGACCGCCACCAGCCGGGTGGTCAGCGCATGGGCTTCCTCTGGCGTCAGGAACACCGGGGCGCCGAACCCCAGCCGGACCATTCCGCCGCTTGCGCTCACCTCTATGTCCATCGCGTCCCTTTATCTGAAGGGTCGCCGACCCTGTCTGGTTGAACGGGGCTTCGCTTAACGGGTGTGGCGCGGCTCCGGCCGGGTGGGCACCGCCTCGATCTGGTCGAGCCGCGCCAGCACGTCCTCGAAGCCGGAAATGTCCTCCACCGGGAAGGCGCGCGTGAACCCGGTACCCAGGACCTCAAGGTCCTTCTGGGTCAACAGTCCCACAGCCACGATCCGGTTGTCAGTCATCGACATTCTAACGTTTGATCGGTGTTAAGGTCCCTCCCGAATGGTAAATTCCGGCGGCTGACGCAAAAATGCCGCACCTCCACCGGGCAGCGGCAGATCTTGCGAAAAGGGGCTCTGACACCCACATAATCAAGACCGCCGGCAGTTCCGATCCGTAGGCGCCGGTGGCTGAGAGACCAAACGTGCTCCCGCTTACGTGTGGAGATGTCCGATGGACCTCAACGAGCTGTTTCAGCGCCACCAGATCTCTCTGGAACGCGCCGCCAATGCCGCCAGCGTGGAAGCGCGCCATGCGCATCTGGAGCTGGCCAATGGCTATGCCCGGCGGATCCAGGAGGCCCAGACGATGGCGCCACAGAAAGTCGCACCTCAGACGATCGCACCGCAACCGGTCCCGCGCCAGCCCGGCGGCGGAGGGATGCGCGCGTGAGCGCGGGTGCGAGCGACGCCGCCTCGGCAGCAGAAACGCCCGCCGCTTCCCGGCCGCGCCGCATGTTCAGGCCGGCACGCGTGGCCTCGCGCCTGTCGGGCGATGAAGTGGCGCGCGAGGGGCGGATCGTGCGGATCGCCTTTGACCGGCTGGGCTCGGAGGCAGCGCGCCAGTTCCTGAACACGCCCCATGCCGCGCTCGGCGGCCGACCGCTGGAACTCGCCACCGCTTCCCCCGCCGGCGCCGAGGCTGTGGAACGCGCCATCGCGGCGCTCCCGCGCGCGTCGGCCTCGAAATGACCGGGCGCTGCGCCCGTTACGCTGGCGAGGCGCCGTTGACGAGGCCAAGCCCCTCCGCGCGATAGCCCAGCAATACCAGCGCATCCTCGCTGGCGAACTGGCGGATCTCCGGGCGCAGCGACAGGAACCAATTCTCCTGGGTGCGATAGATCGGCCGCGTGTACCAGGCGAACACGCCGGCGCGATGCTGGTCCGTCGTCCGGTTGAATCCGGTCTTGTGCCACACGCGACTTTCGAAGATCGCGATGGAGCCGGCCGGCGCCTCGATCGGGACGGTGGCGGTGTCGGCCTCGGCGGCGGTCGGCGCGCGGTTCAGCCGGTGGCTGCCGGGCGCGAAGCGGGTCGCGCCGTTCGCCTCCGTGAAATCATCCAGGCACCAGGCAACGTTCAGCCCCTGCGGCTCGGCGGCCCAGGGCTCAGGCACGAAGATCTGGTCGGCGTGGAGGATCATCTCCCCGCCGCCTGGCCCGGTGATGTTGGCCGACAGGTTGCCCAGCAGCGCGGGCCAGCCGAGCAGCGCCTTCACATAGGCCACCGCGAGCGGATGAAACGCCAAATCCTCGAACAAAGGATCGCGGTTCAGCACGTTCCACACGCGCTGATTGCTGTCGTCATGCGCGTAATCGAGCCCGAACTTCTGCTCGCGCCCGCGCGCCCGATCCGACGCGGCGGCGCGATAGAGCGCGTCGCGGGTCTCTTTCAGCGTGTCGCCGGTCAGCACGTCCGGCACGATGGTGAGGCCGTACTCGGCGATATTGGCGAGCCCCTGCGCCAGATCGCGCGTCGGCGGCGGGATCACCGGCGCCAGTTCGGCATGAACGACCGTTTCCGGCAACACCTCGGCATGAAGCGCGGGCACTTTCCTCATGCGCGTGGCTCCTGCTGGTTGATATGTTTCGCCTCGCCCGTGTTGGCGGTGACCCCCAGGCCAAGGAGATCGAACAGCTCGCCGTCGATCCCCGCCTGCGTTTCGGGCGAGAGCGCCGCATTCCAGTTCACCTGCGGGCGAAGGAATGCCTTGCTGTAATAGCCGAACAGCAAGGCGCGCTCCTCATCCGCGGTGATGTTCGCGCCCGACGTGTGCCACAGCCGCCCGTCCATCGCGACGATCGAGCCTGCCCGCGCCTCGAACGGGCGCAGCCGCGCCTTGGCGTCGGCCGGCACGTCCTGATGCGTGCGCCAGCGATGGCTGCCGGGAATGAACAGGGTGGCGCCGTTCTCGAAGCGCACGTCGGAAAGGCACCAGATGATGTTGATCGCCCAGGCGGCATTCCACGGCTCGGGCACGACGATCGACTGGTCCGAATGGAGCGCCATGGATCGCGCGCCGGGCCGCGCGATATTGGCGGTGAAGTTGGAGATGAGGAACTGCCGCCCCAGCACCGCGCGCACCAGCGCCAGCGCGGCGGGGTGGCGGATCAGGTCGCGAAAGATCGCATCATGTTCCAGCAGGTAGAAGACGCGCACGTTGCTGGCGTTCGGATCCAGCACCGGCATGAAGGTGGCGATGCCCTGCGCCTCGCTGCGGGCGGCGGCGGCGTGGAGCCGGGTGAGCGCGGCGCTGGTGGTTTCAGGGTCGATCACGTCGGGGATGACGCACCAGCCCTCGTCATGCAGCTGCTGCCGGGCCGGTTCGGGAATGCGCGTCGCGTCAACGGGCGGGGACGCTGCGGGCGCCGCCGCTGGTGGGCGTAAGGCCGTCGCCATCATCACTCTCCTGCCGCACCGGTCTGTGCCGGTTCGATCGCGGGCGAGGTTCCGCCGAACCTGTCGCCGAGTCAACGGCAGAGTTCCCGTGCGGGGGTGACGGCTCGTCGCACGGGGCCATCGTTTCCGCGACACGTAGTTCGACAGGCTCTCCACGAGCGGGGCCGGTTGGCTGCCTGGCGGGTCCCGCAGCGTTCAGGCGGATGCGAGGGGGCGCACGGGCACGTTGCAGATCATCACGGCGTCGCCGCTGATCGGCACGCCGGCCGCCTCGGCGCGGCGGCGCACCGCATCGGGATCGCCGACGTAAAGCGCGAGCGCCGCGATGCCCGGCGCGGCGCTGTTCGTGGCCGAAACGAAGCGCACGGCGGCGTCATGCAGCAGGTCGATGCGCCAGCCATCCGCCGCTTCGCGTGCTTCTGCGTCGATCATCCGGCCCCAGCGCGCGGCGGTGGCGGCAGGATCGGCGCTGGCGATCGTCACTTCGGCGATGCCCTGCACCGCGCCGGGATCCGCCGCCTGCCAATCTGGCCCGGCGGGGTGCCAGAAGCTGTCCGGCCGTCGCCAGTCCGCCACGCCCGGCGCGGCGTCGATCGACACCAGCACGCCATCGAAATCGCGCGGGTGATAATGGGTTGCCTGATGCTCGGCACCGTCGAGCACGTCGACGATCGCCGCACCTTGCGCCCGCGTCCGCTCGCGATGCCCCAGCGCATCCGCCGCCTGGAAGATCACCATATAACCGGCATCGCCCCCGCGCCGCGCGAGGTAGCGCGCCGCGGACGCCTCCGCGCGCACCGGCTGCACGATCTCCAGGAAATCGCCGCCGGTTCGCAGCACGGTGTTGCGCAGGCCATAATGGATGATTCCGGGATCGTTGTAGCCGGGGGGCAATCCAAAGGCGGCGCGAAGCTCAGCCTCCGCGCGCTCCATGTCATGCGCGGCGAAGGCAATCTGGCGCAGGCGCAGGTCAGCCACGCCCGTCACCGGCCGGCGTAGCGCGGGGCGCGCTTTTCCACGAAGGCGGCGAAGGCCTCGGCCCGGTCCTCGGTCGCGAACAGCGCATGGTGCCGCTCGCTTTCCACCGCGACATAATCGGCCAGCCCCAATGTTTCCGCCTGAACATAGTGCGATTTCAGCGCCTTGAGCGCGAGCGGCGCGGCCCCGGCGAGCCGCTCCACCAGCGCCTCCAGCTCGGAATCGAACGCATCCGGCGACCACAGACGCGACACGAGCCCCATGGCATGCGCCTCCGCCCCGTCGAACTTGCGCGGGAAGAAGGACAGGTCGCGCGCCACGCCCGCGCCGATGATGCGCGGCAGCAGCCAGGGCACCGCCATGTCGCCGGCCACGCCCACGTCGAGAAAGGCCGTGTTGAACCGTGCGCCCGTGTCGCACACCCGGATGTCGCACGCGCAGGCCCAGCCGAAGCCCGCCCCCGCGCAGCCGCCCTGAATCGCGGCGATCGTCACCGCCGGCATTTCGTGCAGCAGCACGGTCGTCTGATAGGGCAGCAGGGAAGGGGCGGCGGGCTCGGCGCGCGGCGCGTCGCCCTTTCCGGCATCGGCAGCGTTATAGCCTTTCACGTCCGCGCCGGGGCAGAAATCCCGTCCCTCGCCGCGCACCACCAGCACCTGAATATCGGGCATCGCGGCGACGCGGGCGGCGGCGTCCTGGATCTCCAGCACGGATTCGCCCGTCAGGCTGTTGCGCGCTTCGGGCCGGGCAAAGGTGAGCCGGGCGACGCGGCCCGCCACCGTCAGGCGGATAGTGCGATAGTCGGTCATGGCTGGCTTTCCCCCAGAGGCTGGAAGCGCGGCGGGCGCCGCTCGATGAAGCTGCGCGCGCCCTCGGCGGCGTCGGGATGGGCGAGCGCCGCCTGCATCAACTGCTCGGACTGGACGGAGGCGGCGAGGAAATCCTGCGCCCAATGATCATAGACCTGGCGCTTGATCGTCGCGATCGCGCGCGGCGACACGGTGGCGGCCATGTCATCGACATAGGCGCGGATGGCGCCGAGCAGCGCATCGGGCTCTGCCACCCGATCGGCCAGGCCAAGCCGCAGCGCCTCCTCCGCCCCGACGCGGCGCGAGCTCCAAAGCAGATCGAGCGCGCGGCTGGTGCCAAGCTGGCGCGGGAGCAGCCAGCTCATGCCATGTTCCGCCACCAGCCCGCGGCGCGAGAAAACGGTGGTGACGCTGGCGTCGGCAGCCATGAAGCGCAGGTCGCACATCATCGACAGGACAAAGCCACCGCCCGCCGCAATGCCGTTCACCGCCGCGATCACCGGCTTGGGCGTGCGCAGCAGAAAGGCGAACAGCGCGGGTCCTTCCGGCCGATGCAGCCCGTCCCCAGCGCCCGTCGCCCCGCCGCTCGCCGCACGCTCCAGCAGCGACACGTCGATCCCGGCGCAAAAGGCGCGGCCGGCGCCCGTCACGACGATGGCGAAGACGCGCGGATCGGCCGCGGCATCGTCCACCGCGCGGCGAAAGGCGAGCAGCATGTCGTAATCAAAGGCGTTCAGCACATCGGGCCGTTGCAGCCGGATGACGCACAGATTGCCCTCGATCGACGCGGCAAGCGTCTCAATATCGGTCATGGCCGCCTCTCCTGTGCGGCAATGCTATCCGAATGCAGGCGCGGCGCAATATCAGGGTTGATCGGGAGCAACGGCGGGAGGGGGGTGGGT
>NZ_LSKH01000114.1:0-1251 GCF_001557395.1 Sphingomonas sp. CCH5-D11
GTGCGCAACTGCTACGGTTGCCGCCGCCATATCGTCGTTGCTGGCGAAAATCGCCGAGGGCGGGCTCTTTGCCTCAAGAAGCTCCTCTGCAGCGTCGAGGCCGGAGCGATAGGTGAACAGGCCCTGCGCGACGAGGCTGTCGTCCATCTCGATCCCACGCTCGGCCAGCGCCGCGCGATAGCCCTCCAGCCGCTCGCCGCTTGCCGTCAGATTGGGATTGCCGATGATGAAGCCGATCCGCTGATGGCCCAGATCGAGCAGATGGGCCGTCATCTCACGTGCAGCGCTGCGATCGTCGATTGAGACGGCGGCAAGGTGCTGGGGCCGGCGACCGGTCGCGACGACCACCGCGGGAACGCGCGCTTCGCTCAGCAAATCGAGCACGGGCTGCGAATCGCACAAGGGCGGTGGCAGGATGATCCCATCGACGCCGCTGTTGAGCAGGCGCTGAGCCACTTCCCGTTCGTCGCTGTCGCTGTCGACATTCTGCACAACGAGCTGGATATCCGCGCGGCTCGCCTGTTCGAGGCTGCCGAGCAGAAAGGCGCTGAGGTAGGATTCCGAAGGATTGCTATACAGCAGGCCGATACGCTGCTGCGCGGCACCTGCGAGGCGACGGGCGGCCCGGTTGGGCGCGTAGTTCAGTTTCGCGATCGCGGCATGAACCGCTTCGCGCGTCGCATCGCGCACGTTGCTTTCGGCGTTGATGACGCGTGACACGGTCATCAGCGAAACGCCGGCCATCTTCGCGACATCGGCGATCGTCGGTGCGCCCGTCTGCCGCGAGGTTCCGCTTCGGGGTTTGCGCGTCGAGCCTGCTGCCATTCCGCCACCGTAGCATCTGTTGCGCATCTGCAAAGCCGCAAGTGCAGCATATCTGAAAAGGTGGTAGCGTTATCACTCTATGGCTCTTATGCGAGCTAGAGCATAGCCGGAGAGGGATGGAATGCGTCGCGTTGGCTTTTGGACGGTAGCAGCCCTGATGGGCATGGTGGCAAGCGGAACGGCGGCGCAAGTCGCCACTCCCGAAAATTGGCCCGTGGCGCAGAGCCCGGACGCGATGGTGGACGCCGCAACCGAAGCAAGAATTACCGACCTGCTTTCCAAGCTGTCGCTGGAAGAGAAGATCGGCCAGATGATCCAGGGCGATACCGGATCGATCAAGCCGGAGGATCTTCGCAAATACCCGCTCGGCTCGATCCTGGCGGGCGGCAGCTCGCCGCCGATCGGCGCGCCCGATCGCTCGCCGGC
>NZ_LSKH01000115.1:0-2528 GCF_001557395.1 Sphingomonas sp. CCH5-D11
AAGTTGTAGGTCAGACCGCCGAGGATGCTGTGCGACCGGAACCGGCCTTCGTAGCCGCGGTTCGAGAAGTCGACGAGCTCGACGTTGCTGGCGTTGAAGAAACGATACTTCAGCGTCGCGTCCAGGTTGTCGGTCAGCGGCGCACGAACGCCGGCGATGCCCTGCCATGCGAAGACCGTATCCGAGTCGTTCAAGAAGCTACCGCGCTGGTTGATCGCGATGCGGTTCTTGACGCGCGCCACACCGGCACCACCGCCGATGAAGCCCTGGATGCCGTCATCGTCACCGAAGTCGAGCATACCATTGACCATGAAGCTCAGCGCGGTCGAACGGCCGCCTGCATAGTCGAAGGTACCCGGAGCAACGTTCACGACGCCGCCTGCGGTGCCAACCGGAACGCCAACGGTCGACGTATAGCTGTCGACAGTCGCGGCCTTGTAGGCAACTTCGGCCTCGAGGCGGAAGCCACCGAAGTCATAGCCAGCAACGGCGCCGCCGTCATAGCCATAATCGTGGTCGACCGTGCTGGTGCCAGACGTCACCGACGAGATATCGTAGTCGATGTCCTCGACGATCATACCACCGAACTCGACGCCGACGTACCACGCGTTATCGCGGGCAAGTGCAGGCGAGGCGAGAGCGGTAGAAGCGAGCGCCAGAACTACGGCAAGCTTCCGCATCATATTCCCCTTTCCATGGTGTCACTACGGACAGCGCAAACTCACTATCGAAAGGAAGGTTTCCGTGCAAGGCGACAAAAAGAGGCGACTGTTGCGCAGAAAACACACTTTTTAGCGCCCGATCAGATGGTGATTTCGCAACGTTTCCAACACTGCTTCAAGCACTTCGCGCGCTTCGAGGTCGATCGTGGAACCTCCTGATGCACCGGCGATCGGCGACTGCTGGGCGGCAAGCATCGGCGATCCCGCGATTACGAGGCTGGAGGCGCACAGTTCGCCGATCCGCCACGCCCCATCCTGATAACGGGCGGTCAGGCCATCCTCGATACGCCACACCGTCATTCCCGGATGGGGAGCGAGGAAGCGCCAGCCGCCGGCCGTCCATCCCGCCAGTGATCGTGCCTGGCCGGCCCATGCGCCCACCGGTGCGTCGCCAACCACCCAGCAGGCGCCCTCAGCGGGCTCAGCCGGCGGCAAATCGGCGCCCATCGCCGTCACCGCCGGCTGCACCGCCATGTCGAGCAGCGCCAACGCTTCATTGTGGTCAAGTTCCTTCTGCGCCTGCCCTGCATGAAGCAGCGGCAGGCGCCAGCGCGCCGTGGCATTTTCCATCGTGCTCATGATTGTTCTTTTGCCCTTTCGTCAGAGGTGCAGCGTTGCCGCTTCGGAGAGGCCGTGGGTCCCGATCTGCTGCACCGCGACAAGGACGGGGCCGCCGCCGATCGCCGCCAGCGGCGTTGCGAGATGCGGATCGCCGGTCACCAGCGTGGTGCGCCCGCCCGCCGCGTCGATCGTAACCTGGTATCCCTCGCGTTCTTCGATCAGCGCCGCGTCGACGCCATCGCGCCAGCGCCAGTCGGCGCGGCTGCGACGCCGCCACGTACAGTGCAGGACATGGTCGATGATGCGGCCGGTCAGGTGCACCGGCGCGGGCGGGACCAGGGAGCGCCCGGTCAGCCGGCATATCGCCTCTGCCGGCTGCGCGTCGCCAACGCCATTCGCCATCACCAGCACCGGCTGCGTCAGGGCGGCGTCGGCCGGAAAGCTTACAACACTGTTACCGTCGAGCAACACGAACGGGGCGTCATCGTGCAACAGGTTTCCCGACGTGCCGAATTTGCCGCGACGCAGCAGCGTGAGGCGCCAGGTTCGTTCGCCTAATTTGGCCGACTCGCCGAACTGCAGAAGCTCCTCCCCGACCAACGCTAGATTGGCACCCGCGTCGAGCGCACCTGCATCCGCCGCCCTCAGATGCATGCCCCCATGCGCCAGCTCGACCTCCAGGCTGTGGACGCGGTCGATCAAGGTGCTTGGCGCTGGTCCGCACGGGCTGATGACGCGGCCGATCACGCCAGGCGCAGCAGTGGCGCCGGCGGCGGTCCAGCTCGCCCCGCCATCCAGGCTGTAGTGCAATGCCGCGCGTCGCCAGCCGGGCGATGTTCCAGCGGCAACCACTGCAACCCGCGGGCGCGAGGCGTATTCACCCGAAAGGTCCGGCAATTCAGCCGCGTGAATAACGGTGCTTCCGGCCGGCGCATCCGCTTCGCGCAGCACCCGTCCGCCACTCGCGATGGTCGGCAACGGCGGCGGTGCCAGCGCCACCAGATCCAGCGTCACGCCAAAGCGTTCTACCGCGACCGCTGTGACGCGCCAGGCGACGCCTTGCGCCTCACCCTCGATCGCGATCACGGTTCCCGGCGCGATGTCGATCGCGGATGCGTCGAGCACCAACTGGCGGCGCGTACGCCCGGCCTCAGCCCGCGCCAGCATGGCGGTGGCAATCGTCTTCGCCGCCGATGCGGAGATCGCGGCGGGCAGCTCGATGGTGGCGGCGGCATCGCCCGCGCC
>NZ_LSKH01000116.1:0-24565 GCF_001557395.1 Sphingomonas sp. CCH5-D11
CACCGCCATGCCGAAGACCAGCGGGATCAGCAGCCGCGCAGTGCGGTTGCGCACGAACGGCCACGGCCCCGGATGGCGCACGAACAGCGCGCGGCTGGCATATCCCGACACCACGAACAGCAGCGACAGCCGCCACGGGTTGGACAGCATCATCGGCACCGTCACCCATTGTTCGGCCGCAAGCTTCGCGTGAAAGCCCCACGGCACGAACACCATGCCGATATGATACAGGATCAGGATCGCGAACGCTCCGATGCGGAGCCAGTCGAGGCCATAGTGCCGCTGCATTCCGTGCGCCTAGCAGGTCACGGTTCGGGTGAACACGACCGGTTCGCCCTTACCCGATCAATCCGCCAACGTCGCAGGCGTCCTTCGCTCCGCATCATCGGCACCGCTCACCGCTTGATGCGCAGCTTGCCGAGGAAATCCTTCTTGCCGATGGCCACGCCCTGCGCCCGCAGGATCGCATAGGCGGTGGTCGCGTGAAAATAGAAGTTGGGCTGCGAGAAGGAGAGCAGGAACTGCCCGCCGGTGAACGGCAGCCGCAGCTCCCCCATCGCGAACTGCGTATCGCGCTCAACCAGTGCATCGAATTCGACGCGGTCCACTCCCTGAAGGGTCGCGATCGCGTCGGCGATCACCGCATGAAGCCCGGCGAAATCGGTCGGCCATGGCTTCATGTCGGGCGAAAAGCTGCCGCCGCGCACGCCCTCGATACCGCCGATCGAATGCACGGCGCAGCTTTTCACCTGATAGCCGAAAGGCAGCATGTCGGGGGCCAGCCGGGCGTCGATCAGCTCGGCCGGCAACATGCCGCGATCATTGGCGAACGACTCGGCCTTGGCGATCAACCCGTCCAGCGCACCCAGGATCTGCAAATTCGACGGGATCACGGCGTCGTAAAGCGAAAGCGTCATCGTCCTGCCCCTAAGTTCCGTTTATCTCTGGAAGTCGCTATATTGCTGGCGAAGCCGTTAGGAAGCCCCACATGTCCGTTCGTCCCTGGCGCGATATTCACCGCCGCCAAAGCCGCCAGATCATGGTCGGCAACGTCCCCGTCGGCGGCGATGCGCCTGTCACCGTCCAGACCATGACCAGCACGCCGACCGACGATGCGCGGGCCACGATTGACCAGATCCGCCGGTGCGAGGATGCGGGCGTCGACATCATCCGCGTCAGCTGCCCGGATGTGCCCTCGACCGCCGCGCTGAAGCAGATCGTGCGCGCCGCCCGCGTGCCGATCGTCGCTGACATCCATTTTCACTACAAGCGCGCGCTGGAAGCGGCGGATGCGGGCGCTGCCTGCCTGCGCATCAATCCCGGCAACATCGGGTCGGCCGAGCGCGTCAACGAAGTGATCAACGCCGCCAAGGCCAATGGCTGCTCGATCCGCATCGGCGTCAATGCCGGCAGTCTGGAAAAAGACCTGCTGGAAAAATATGGCGAGCCCTGCCCCGAGGCTTTGGTCGAGTCGGCGCTCGATCACATCAAGCTGCTGCAGGACCGCGACTTTCACGAATTCAAGGTGGCGGTGAAGGCGTCCGACATCTTCCTTGCCGTCGCCGCTTACCAGCAGCTCGCCGAGGCGGTCGACTGCCCGCTGCATCTGGGCATCACCGAGGCGGGCGGCTTCGTCGGCGGTACGGTGAAGAGCGCGATCGGCATCGGCTCCTTGCTCTGGTACGGCATCGGCGACACGATCCGCGTCTCGCTTTCGGCCGAGCCGGAAGAGGAAGTGCGCGTCGGGTTCGAGATCCTGAAGGCGCTTGGCATTCGCAACCGCGGTGTGCGCGTGGTCAGCTGCCCAAGCTGCGCGCGACAGGGCTTCGACGTGATCCGGACCGTCCAGACGCTGGAGGAACGCCTTCAGCATATCCGCACACCCATGTCGCTGTCGGTACTCGGCTGCGTCGTAAACGGCCCGGGCGAGGCGCGCGAGACGGACATCGGCCTCACCGGCGGTGGTAACGGCAAGCACATGGTGTACCTGTCGGGCGTGACCGATCACGTCGTGCAGGACGAGGGCATGATCGACCATATCGTGCGCCTGGTCGAGGCCAAAGCGGCGGAAATCGAGGCTGCAGGCGAGGCGGTGAAGGTCGCGGCCGAGTAAAGGCAATCGCCTGGAGGCTCACCGGGGGGGAATGCTCGTTTTCACGTCTGCGGCGTTCGCGAGAGCATTGGGACATGCTTTGATCGCCCCACAAGCTGCGTGATCCCGGCCTTGTGCCGGGTCCACTATTCCGCGGACTCAATGCCTCGTGGGTTTGCGGCGCGGTGAATGCGGGACAAGCTTGGCAATCCCGAGCGCTCTATTCAGCCCGCTGAAAAGCGATCCGCGTGGTTGAAACCCGCCTGTCCATCCGATAGGTCCGCGGCGACAAGGAGAGCGGAAAATTCAGCGGCCGCATCTCCGATCATGCAGGAGTTGACGCCATGACCCCCAGCACCGGCCTGCGCCGCGCCGCCATTGTCGCCCCGATCCGCACTGCCGTCGGCAAGTTCGGCGGCAGCCTGTCCTCCCTCACTGCCGGCCAGCTCGGCGCAACGATCCTCAAGGCATTGATGGAGCGGACGAAGATCGATCCGAGCCGGGTCGATGACGTTGTCTTCGCTCAGGGTTATGGCAACGGCGAAGCGCCAGCGATCGGCCATTGGGCATGGCTCGCCGCCGGTCTGCCGATCGAAGTCCCGGGCTATCAGCTCGACCGCCGCTGCGGCTCCGGCCTTCAGGCGGTGATCGACGCCGCGATGATGGTGCAGACCGGCGTCAGCGATGTGGTCGTCGCCGGCGGCTGCGAAAGCATGTCCAATGTCGAACATTACACCACGGACATCCGCAAGGGCGTGCGCGCCGGCAACCTCACCATCCACGATCGCCTGACGCGCGGCCGGCTGATGAGCCAGCCCGTGGAGCGGTTCGGCGTGATCAGCGGCATGATCGAAACGGCCGAAAACCTCGCCAAGGATTATGATATCTCCCGCGAAGAGGCCGACGCTTACGCCGTCCGCTCACACCAGCGCGCCACGGCTGCGTGGGAAAAGGGCCTGTTCGCGGACGAGCTCGTTCCCGTGTCGGTGCCGCAGAAGAAGGGCGAGGCGATCGTGTTCGATCACGACGAGGGCTACCGCCCCGACGCGACGATGGAGAGCCTGGGCAAGCTGCGCGCAATCGAGGGCGGCGTCGTCACCGCCGGCAACGCCAGCCAGCAGAATGACGCCGCGGCCGCCTGCCTCGTGGTGGCTGAGGACAAGCTGGAGGAACTCGGCCTCGAACCGATCGCCTGGTTCCACAGCTGGGCCGCGGCGGGCTGCGATCCCTCGCGCATGGGCATCGGCCCGGTGCCGGCGGTCGAGCGGCTGTTCGCGCGCAACGGCCTGGGCTGGGACGACATCGACCTGGTCGAGCTGAACGAAGCGTTCGCGCCGCAGGTGCTGGCCGTGCTCAAGGGCTGGGGCTGGAGCAAGGACGACAGCCGCAATGAAATCCTGAACGTGAACGGGTCGGGCATCTCGCTCGGCCACCCGATCGGCGCGACCGGCGGGCGCATCCTCGCCAATTTGACGCGCGAGCTGGTGCGCCGCGACGGCCGTTATGGTCTGGAGACGATGTGCATCGGCGGCGGCCAGGGCATCGCCGCGATCTTCGAGCGCGCGTGACCAGGCTGGCCGACGCGCTGGCGGCGGCGCAGCGCTACCGCGACGACGCCCGCGCCGCTCTTGCGGCCCGGCTCGACGCCGCGCCGATCGACACCGAGCAACGTGCAGCGCACGGCTTCGCCTGGGTCGCTACCACCGTCGCGGCGCTGGAGGCGGTGGCTGACTGGGCAGCGCAAAACGCGGGCGAAACGAACGCGCTCGTCGCCCGCCTCGCCTTTCACGAAGGCATCGCCCAGCTCGCCGGTGGCTTGCCGATGGGTCAGAACGAACTGTTCCGCCCCGCCGACCTGGGCCTGGGTGTCGCCGCGCGCACGCTTGCGGACGCCTGCGCCGACCTGCTCGACCAGGACGCCGCCGCCGATCGCCGCGCGCTGGTCGAGCGGCTCGCTGCTGGCGAATGGCCCAGCGAAACGCTGCACGATGCCGAGCTGGACGCGATCCGCGACCAGTACCGCCGCTTTACCGATGCCGAGATCCTGCCCCATGCGCATGGCTGGCATCTCGCCAATGCGCTGATCCCCGACGCGACTGTTGCCCGCATGGCGGAACTCGGCACGTTCGGCGTCTGCATTCCCGAGGCGTTCGGCGGGCTCGGCCTGTCGAAGCTCGTCATGTGCATCGTCACCGAGGAACTGTCGCGCGGCTGGATCGGTGCCGGCTCGCTCGGCACCCGGTCGGAAATCGCCGGGGAGCTTATCGCCGGTTCCGGTACTGACCCGCAGAAGGCCGAATGGCTGCCGAAAATCGCCAGCGGAGAGGTGCTCCCGACCGCGGTCTTCACCGAACCGGACGTCGGCAGCGACCTTGGCTCGCTCCAGACGCGTGCGCGCCGCGATGGCGATAGCTGGCGGATCGACGGCGCCAAGACCTGGATCACCCACGCTGCCCGCTCGGACCTGATGACGCTGCTCGCCCGCACGCTGCCGGATGCGAAAGGCTATGCCGGCCTATCCATGCTGCTCGTTCCCAAGTCGCGCGGTACGGAGGCAGAGCCCTTTCCCGCCTCAGGCATGTCGGGAAGCGAGATCGAGGTGCTCGGCTATCGCGGAATGCGCGAATACGCACTGTCCTTCGATGGCATGGCGGCGCCGGCCGACGCCCTGCTCGGCGGCGAGGAAGGCCAGGGCTTCAAGCAGCTGATGCGCACCTTCGAGGGCGCCCGCATCCAGACCGCTGCGCGCGCCGTCGGTGTCGCCCGCCGCGCGCTGGAACTCGGCCTTTCCTATGCGCTCGAACGAAAGCAATTCGGCCGCGCGATCATCCACTTTCCGCGTGTGGCCGACAAATTGGCGATGAGCCTCGTTGACCTTATCGCCGCACGCGAGCTGACCTATGCCGCCGCACGTGCCAAGGATTCCGGCAAGCGCTGCGACATCGAGGCAGGCATGGCCAAGCTGCTCGCGGCGCGCGCGGCGTGGAGCAATGCCGATGCGTCGCTTCAGATCCACGGCGGCAACGGCTATGCGCTGGAATTCGAGATCAGCCGCATCCTGTGCGACGCGCGCATCCTTAACATCTTCGAGGGCGCGGCCGAGATTCAGGCTCAGGTGATCGCGCGCGGGCTGGTAGCGCAGCGCAACTGACGCCCTCTTGCGCGACAGCCTCTGATCGCGCCAAGACGCCGGCACCGTGCAGATCAAGCGGCTGCGCCTTTCGGGCTTCAAGAGCTTTGTCGACCCGGCCGATCTCAGGATCGAGCCGGGACTGACCGGCGTTGTCGGCCCCAACGGTTGCGGCAAGTCGAACCTTCTCGAAGCGCTCCGCTGGACGATGGGCGAGAACAGCGCCAAGTCGCTGCGCGGCGCGGGCATGGAGGATGTGATCTTCGCCGGCACCGCGACCCGCCCCGCTCGCGACTTTGCCGAAGTCTCCATTCTGGCCGAGATCGCCGGCGCGGAGACGGAGGTCGTGCGGCGGATCGAGCGCGGGGCGGGCAGCGCTTATCGCATTGATGGCAAGGACGTACGCGCAAAGGATGTGTCGCTGCTGTTCGCCGATGCCGCGACGGGCGCGCATTCCCCGGCCCTTGTCAGCCAGGGCCGGATCAGCGCGGTGATCGCTGCCAAGCCGGCGGACCGGCGCGCGATGCTGGAGGAAGCGGCCGGGATCGCCGGCCTGCACGTCCGCCGCCGCGATGCCGAGCAGAAGCTGCGTGCCACCGAGGCAAACCTCGCCAAGCTGGACGAGGTGATCGCCGAACAGGAAAGCCGCGCGGCCGCGCTGCGCCGTCAGGCCCGGCAGGCGGAGAAATATCGCCGCCTATCGGATCAGATCCGCACGGCAGAAGCGCGCATGATCTTCGCGCGCTGGCGCGAGGCGGCCGCGGCGGCAGATGCCGCCAAGGCAGAGGCGGCGCTGGCAGAAGCGCGGGTCAGCAAGGCAGCGGAGGCGCAGCGCGCGGCGGCAGCCTATCAGGCGCAGGCGACAGATGCGCTTGCCAATGCGCGTGCGCAGGCGCTGGCCGCACGGGATCGCAGCGGCGAGGTCGGACATCGGCTGGCCGGGCTGCGCTCCGATCTTCAAGCGATGGAGCGACGGCTGGCCGAACTGCAGCAGGCCAGCCGCAGGATTGCGGATGATCGCGCGCGCGAAGGCGCTCTGGCCCATGATGCCGCGGAGGCGCTCGCCGGTCTCGAAGAAGAGCGAAAGGCGCTGGATGCGGCGATCACTGATGCCGCAACCAAGCTGCCTCACCGCGAAGCCGCGCTGGTTGAGGCAGAGCGGCTGGCCCGCGACGCCGAAGTTGCGCTGGCGCAGGCGCTGTCGCGTCAGGCGAGCGAGTTGGCGGATGCGCGTGTGGCGCAAGCCGCCGCATCCGCCGCCCGCGCACGTTTGGATCGGGCTGAGCGCGAGGTGGCGGAAGTGGAAACGCACCTCGCCCGGCTGAGTGACGCCGTACCGATCAAGGCGGAAATGCTGGCGGCTGCAGAAGCCGCGAGCGCCGCCAGCCACGCTGCGGAAGCAGCACGGGCGCTACAGGCTGAGGCCGAACAGGAGGAACGCACCGCCAACGCGGCCAAGGACGAGGCGCAAGCAGCGCGCGCCGCCGCCCGGGCGAACCTTTCCGCACTGGAAAGCGAAGCGGGCGCGCTGCGCCGGTCGACGGAGCGGAAAGGCGGCCGCGAACGGCTGCTGGACCACCTGCGTCCGAGGCCGAGCTATGAGCGGGCGCTGGCGGCGGCACTGGGCGACGATCTGGAAGTCGGCCTTGATCCGAGCGAAACGGCATTCTGGGCCGCGCTGCCGAATCAAGAGACTGGTAGCGACGTACCGACTGAAACCACACAGCCTGCCTTGGCCGATCGGGCGCATGCCTGCCGCGATGATCGCCTGCTGTCGCATGTCGATGCTCCCGCGCTGCTGGCGCCGCGGCTTGCCCATGTCATCGTCCTCGATGAGGATGACGGTCGTCGGCTCAAGGTGGGTGAGCGGCTGGTGACAAGGGCCGGCTTCCTGCGGCGCTGGGATGGCTATGTCGCGCGGCAGAGCGGCGCGGCGGCGGCGGAACGGCTCGAGCGCCTCAACCGGCTTGCGGCCCTGGACGCGGCATTGCCCGACGCCCGCGCCGCCGTCGCTGCCGCCGACCAGGCATTCGCCGCCGAAGAAACGCGTATTTCCGCGGCGCGGACGAAGGCACGCACCGCGCGCGAGGAGCACAACCGTGCCGAGACGTCAGGGCGTGAGGCCCGATCGCGACAGGACCGCGCTGCCGCTCAGCTTGAAAGGCTTGCGGGTTTGCGCGCCGATCTCGACGCGCGTGCGGCCCGTGCGTCAGGTGACCGGGATGAAGCTGGCCGCGAGCGCACGGCGGCCGAGCAGGCGCTGGCGGCACTTCCCGATACCAGCGCCACCGGCGCGCTCGTCCTCGCACTCCAGCGCGAGGCCGAGCAGCGGCGGCAGGCTGTCGCCGATGCACGGGCTGCCCGCAGCGCGACGGAGCGGACCGCTGAGGAAGCGCGCCACCGCCTCGCGGCTGCGCAGGCTGATGTGAAAAGCTGGCGCTCGCGCGCAGGCGATGCCGCACGTCGCATCGCGGACATGGGCAAGCGCGAAGCCGAGAACACGGCCGAGGCCTCGGCGCTCGCCGAGCGTCCCATGACATTGTCGGCGGGCATCGAGGCGGCCGACATCGAACATCGCGAGGCACTGGCTGCGGCTGACGAGCAGGCGAAAGCGGAACGCGCCGCCGAATTGAACCTGCGCAAGAGCGAGGAAGCGGCTCGGCTCGCCGGCGAGGCGCTCGCCGAGGTGCGGGAAGCTCGCGCCGGTGCCATCGCGCGCGCGGAAGGGCAGGAACAGCGCCGGATCGAACAGGGCCGGATCGCCGGCGAGCGGTTCGAATGCCCTGCCCCCGTCCTGCCGGAGCGGGTCGGCTTCGTCAGCGCAGAGGTTGGCACACCGCAGGAGGAATCGGCTACACTCGACAGGCTCATCCGTGAACGCGAGCGGATCGGACCCGTCAATCTGGTAGCCGAACAGGAACTCGCGGATTTGGAAGCGGGAGCGAGCGGCAATGCGGCGGAACGGGCGGAACTTGGCCTCGCCGTCAACCGCTTGCGCGGGTCGATCGGCACGCTCAACCGAGAGGGGCGGCAGCGGCTGCTCGCCGCATTCGAAGCCGTGAACGGGCACTTTCGGCGGCTGTTCACGACACTGTTCAACGGCGGGCAAGCGCATCTGGAGCTTGTCGACTCTGATGATCCATTGGAAGCGGGGCTTGAGATCATGGCGCAGCCGCCCGGCAAGCGGCTGCAATCGCTGACATTGCTGTCCGGCGGCGAACAGGCACTGACGGCGGTCGCGCTGATCTTCGGCCTGTTCCTCACCAACCCGGCGCCGATCTGCGTGCTGGACGAAGTGGATGCGCCGCTGGACGACGCCAATATTGAGCGCTTCTGCGACCTCCTCGATCGGATGAGTCGTGAAACGCAGACGCGCTATCTGATCGTCACCCACAACGCCGTGACGATGAGCCGCATGCATCGCCTGTTCGGCGTGACGATGATCGAACGCGGCGTCAGCCGGCTGGTATCGGTCGACCTGCAGGCGGCGGAGACATTGCTGGCGGCGGAATGACGGCGGATTTCAGTCGATCTAGTGACCGCCGCCCTGCGCTGAGATCCCGCCCTTGCGCCCGCCGATCATGACCCAATCGGCTGCCGGGGAGCGAACGGCATCGACAATCACCCACAGCATCGGCACCGCGCGGAACGCGGCTGCGGCGGCGATATGCGCTTGCGTCACGCCGGGGCCGCCACCGCTTGCGGAGGCGAAGAACCAGAACTCGGCCCAATAGGCGAGCACATCGCCGGCGGCGAACCAGGCGATCGGCCACAGCCGCCGACTGGTCAGCAGAAGAAACGGGAAGAGCCAAAGGTCGAACTGCGGCGAATATACCTTGTTGGTGAGCAGAAACCACGCGAGCACCGGCGTGAACAGCACCCACAAGTGATCGCGATGACGCCGCCAGCCGAGCGCGACGATCGCGCCCGCGCCGCCGGCGAAGATCAGGAATGACCAGAGGTTGCGGGTCGCCAGGTCGGTGTTCCACCAGCCTTGCACCGCCATGATTTCCCACACGGACGCCGCCGTGCCGACGCGTTGACCGCTGAACGTGTAGAACTCCGCCCAGTTATCGAAAGCTCTGAGCGCGATCGGAAGGTTCACGGCCGCCCAGAAGCAGATTGCGGCCAGCACCAGGCCGCCTGCGGCACGAAACCGGCCTAGCCAGCTACGGTTCCGGCCAGATAAGGCAGCGATCCCAAGCAGCGGCAGGAGAAGGACGGGGAACAGCTTCGCCGCCGCGCCGATCGCCGCCAGAGCGGCGGCGGACGCCTGCTCGCCGCGCCGTGCCGCAAGGATCGCGGCGACCGCAAGAGCGACGGCCAGCATGTCCCAATTATGGCCGAGGTACAGGATCAGCTGCGGTGCGGCGGCCCAGCACCAGCGGCGGATTGCCGGCACCGCCGCACGATCCATCATCCGCAGGACGGCAAAGGCCAACGCCGCATTGACGGCGGAGACGACAAACAGGAAGTCGGCCGCATCCGCCCGGGTGCCGGCCAGCAGGCGCGTGATCAATCCCTCCAGCCAGATCAGCATGCCGGTGAGCACCGGATATTCCATCCGCGCCTCGATGTACGGCAACTGCCCCGCCGCAACCCCGCGCAAACCCCAGAACGGCACCGCATCCGAATAGCAGCCGGTCAGATACTGCTCATCGGCGGCCCAAGAGGCGCCGCAATGGCCCTTGAACGCCCAGCCCGCGACGCAGGTCAGCGCCAGCAGCACATAAGGCCCCGATCGACGAAAGCGCAGATCCCGCATCAGCTTTCGTTACCGTGCGATCACCGGAAGGTCGACAATCGGCAGAGGAGAACTTATGTAGAACGAATGGCGCAGCTCGACGTTCGACAGAAGCTGGAAATCCTTGCCGATGCGGCAAAATATGACGCATCCTGCGCGTCATCCGGTACCGCGAAGCGCAACTCTCGCGATGGCAAGGGGATCGGCTCCACGGAGGGCATGGGGATTTGCCACGCCTATGCACCGGACGGCCGCTGCATCAGCCTGCTCAAGATTTTGCTGACCAACAGCTGCATCTTCGATTGCCATTATTGCATCAATCGCAAGAGCTCGAACGTGCGGCGCGCGCGCTTCACGGCGCAGGAGGTGGTCAACCTCACGCTCTCCTTTTATCGTCGCAACTACATCGAGGGCCTGTTTCTCTCCTCCGGGATCATCCGCTCGTCTAACTATACGATGGAGCAGATGGTTGAGGTCGCGCGATCGCTGCGCGAGGATCATCACTTCCGCGGCTATATCCACCTAAAGACGATCCCCGACGCTGATCCCGAGCTGATTCATCAGGCGGGGCTTTATGCCGACCGTGTGTCGATCAACGTCGAGCTGCCGACCGAAAGCGGGTTGAAGCGTCTCGCGCCGGAAAAGGACAACGCTCGTATCGAAGGCGCCATGGGGGGCATGAAGTCGTCCATTCTCGATACGCGCGACGCTACGGCGCGCTACAAGTCAGCGCCACGCTTCGCGCCGGCGGGCCAATCCACCCAGATGATCGTCGGCGCGGACGCCGCGACGGACGGCGATATCGTCACCAAGGCAGCGACGCTCTACAACCGCTTTGACTTGCGCCGGGTATATTATTCCGCCTTCAGCCCCATCCCGGATGCATCCGCCGTCCTGCCATTGCAGCGTCCGCCATTGTTGCGCGAACACCGGCTGTATCAATCGGATTGGTTGATGCGCTTCTACGGGTTCCAGCCAAAGGAAGTGGTTGCGGCCGCTGACGATGCGACGGGGATGCTGCCGCTCGATATCGACCCGAAGCTCGCATGGGCGCTGAAGTTTCGGGACAGCTTTCCAGTCGATGTGAACCGCGCGCCGCGCGAGCTGCTGCTGCGCGTTCCGGGACTTGGGACAAAGGCAGTGGCAAACATCCTGACGAGCCGGCGCTGGCGGCGGTTGCGGCTGGATGACGTGGCGAGGCTGACGGTCTCGATCGCCAAAATTCGCCCGTTCATCGTGACGGAGGATTGGCGGCCGGTCGCGCTATCCGACAAGGCGGAGCTGAAGCCATTAGTGGCGCCAAAGAAGCAGCAGCTTGAACTGTTCGCCGCATGAAGGACGTACGGTCGCGCTAAGGAGTCGAGGTTGGCGGCGCAGATGCGGTTAAGTGCCAGCCCGCTCTGGCGCCGCCGAAGTTATTTGGGTCAGGTTCGCGCGTTCACACGAGCCCCAGACGATCCATTCGCCGCGCGAGCCTTGCGCGCGCCGCGCACGCTATCCCAGGCGAAGATCGCGCATCCGGTCCAGATCAGTCCGAAGACAAGGATATGGAGCGGGCGCAATGGTTCACCGAATACTGCGACCGCGACAATGAACTGGAGCGTGGGCGCGACATATTGGAGCAGCGCGAGGGTGGAATAGGGCAGCCGCCGGGCTGCGGCGGCGAACATCAGCAATGGCAGCGCCGTCAGGGCGCCAAGCAGCACGAGGAGCACGTCCGTCGACGGAGCAACACCCATCGCCCCCGTTCCTGCCCGGCCGATCATCAGCACATAGCCAAGCGACAGGGGCGCCAAGACCATCGTCTCGACGAGAAGGCCGCCCAATGCATCGATCGCCACGATCTTGCGGACCAGGCCGTAGAAGCCGAACGTCACTGCGAGCGAGAGCGATATCCACAAGGTATCGAGTGCGACAAAGGCCATCGCCGCCACCCCGGCGGAAGCAATCGCGATCGCTACGCCCTGCCATTTGCGCAATCGCTCGCCGAGCACCACCACACCCAGGCCCACGTTGAGCAATGGATTGATGAAATAGCCCAAACTGCCGGCCAGCGTGTGCCCGTTGTTCACCGCCCAAATGTAGATCAGCCAGTTGATCGCGATCAGCGTTGCGCTGCCGGCCAGCATGACGAAGGTTCGCGCGCTGATCGCGGCACGGATCGCGCGCCAGCGCCGCATGGCGCTGACCACGATGATCAGAAGGACCAGCGACCAGATCACCCGGTGCGCCAGCACTTCGAGGGCGGGCACCGCCGCAAGCAGGCGGAAGTAGAGCGGCAGGACGCCCCATGCCGCATAGGCACCAAGGCCAAGCAGCAGGCCGCCGCGCGAAGCGTGTTCGGTCAAGCGGCGGCCCTTCTCTGATCAGCGTTCGCTGAGATAATAACGGTCAGTTGCCGCGAGCTGGTCGTCCAGCTCATAAACGATCGGCTGGCCGGTCGGGATCTCAAGCCCGGTGATCTCGTCATCCGGAATGTTCGACAGATGCTTCACCAGGGCGCGCAGCGAATTGCCATGCGCGGAAATCAGCACGCGTTGCCCGTCCTTGAGCGCGGGGGCGATCCGTTCTTCCCAATAAGGCAACACGCGGGCGATCGTGTCCTTGAGGCTTTCGGTCGCCGGAATGTCGATGCCGGCGTAACGCCGATCGTTGGTGAGGTCATAGGCACTGCCCTGCTCAGCGGCAGGGGGCGGGATATCGAAGCTGCGGCGCCAGATATGCACCTGCTCGTCGCCATGCTTGGCGGCCGTCTCAGCCTTGTCGAGCCCGGTCAGCCCGCCATAGTGACGCTCGTTCAGGCGCCAGTGCTTCTCCGTCGGCAGCCACAGCCGCCCCATCGCCTCGAGCGCAAGGTTCAGCGTCTTGATTGCCCGCGTCTGCAGCGAGGTGAAGGTGAGATCGAAGTCGAGACCCTTTGCCGCCATCAGCTCGCCGGCGGCCTTTGCCTCAGCGGCGCCCTTTTCCGTCACGTCCACGTCCCACCAGCCGGTGAAGCGGTTTTCCAGATTCCAGGCGGACTGGCCGTGGCGGATCAGGACGAGCTTGGGCATGGTTCCTATTTCTCCCGTTCGCGGCCTACCGTACGGCGCGCTGGCTTTTCCATAGTCGAGGCGCTGATAGAGAGAAGGTGAGCCCTTCGACAAGCTGCGGGGCGACCTTTGAGAGGAGAGAGTGATGGCGATCGTTCGGCAGACCCTGATTTATGATGGTCCGGGCGGGCCGTTCGAGGGCGTGATCGCCTGGGAAGACGAAGTGGAAACGCCGCGTCCCGGCGTGCTCGTCTGCCCCAACATCCTGGGCCAGAAGGAATCGGACAACAAGAAGGCCGAGGACCTGGCGAAGCTCGGCTATGTCGCACTTGCCTGCGACGTTTATGGCCAGGGCAAGCGCAAGACGCGCGAAAGCGACAATGTGGCCGAATATATGAACCTGCTGGACACGGATCGGGGATTGCTGCGCGATCGGCTGTCCGCCTCCCTGGCGGCGCTGCGCGGTTTTTCCGCCGTGGATCCAGCGAGGCTCGCGGCGATCGGCTTCTGCTTCGGCGGCAAGTGCGTTCTCGACATGGCGCGTAGCGGTCAGCCGATCCTGGGCGGGGTGAGCTTCCACGGCGTGTACGACCGGCCCGATTACTCGAACGCCTCACCCATTCAGGCCAAGCTGCTTGTCTGCCATGGCTGGGAGGATCCGCTGGCCACGCCCGAGCAGATGGTGGCGCTCGGCCGGGAACTGACCGAGGCGAAAGCAGATTGGCAGATCCATGCCTATGGCAATGCGGGCCATGCATTCACCGATGCCGCGCTTACGCGCCCGGCCGCGCCGGGCGTTGCCTATGAGGAACGAGCCGATCGGCGCAGCTGGAAGGCGATGAGCGACTTTCTGGCCGAACTGTTCGTGTAAGCCGGGTCCGGCGGCGGATGCGTCCGCCGCCGCTCCTTCGCCAAAGGGCGGGGCGATCCCCTCGCCTATTCCGCGGCGTCGCGATCCTCGCTGCCGACATCGCCAGGCAGCGCCCAGTGAAGATCATTCTTTCCGAGCACACGGCCATCGTGGCTGAGGACGGCGACTTGCTGGATCGGCCGGTTGTCGCGCGCGTCCACCAGGATCGGGAACGCCGGACATCCGGTTTCCCAGCGCTCGCCCCATTGCCGCAGAGCGATCATCGTCGGCAGCAGCGCATAGCCCTTGTCAGTCAGGCAATAAGCGATTTTGCGCCGGTCCTCGGCCAGCGACTGGCGTTCCATGATGCCGTGATCGACAAACCTGCCGAGCCGGTTGGCCAGGATGTTGCGGGCGATCCCCAGCTCGGACTGGAATTCCTCGAAATGGCGTAACCCGTTGAAGGCCGCGCGCAGGATCAGAAAGGCCCAGCGTTCGCCCATCGCCTCCAACGCTGCGGGAAGACTGCATTCTCCCAACGGTTCCCGCAACTTGTCCATCGATGCTCCTCTTGCGCTGACGCTAACCCATCCAGCGGCCCAGGCCGAATAGAAAATAAAAGTTGCAAGTTGCAACTCGCAAATGCGAGTTGCCTATTGAAACTCGCATTTGCAGCATTTAAATGGAACCCATTAGGTTTTTGGGAGTGACTTCCATGATTCGCATCTTTGCCAAGTCGGTCCTCGCCTCTGCCGCGATCCTTGCCGCAGCTGGCGTTTCCGCAGCCCCGCGTGCGACCTATGTCGCGACACCGGTGGCGGCCCCCACCAAGAATCACCTGATCACGCGCGACACCGCGTGGCAGGTTCGCGATGGCGCCTATGTCGCCACCAATGCGCCGGTTCGCGAAATGATCGCGTGCCAGCTGGTCGCGCAGAATGCCGGCGCGCTCACCAGCTTTTCGGTGAACGGCGAGGCTTTCGACGGTGCCGAGCTCGAATCCTGCAACGCCAAGGCAAAGGGCGGCAAGGCGATGGTCACCAAGGCTGCCGCCACCCAGGTGCCTGCCAACTGATCGGCACTCCCGCCGATAAACGGAAGAGGGCCTGCATCGACGGATGCGGGCCCTTTTTTATGGCTAGTCCTTTTTTGTTGCAAAGAATCTTCCGCCTGCTCAGATCCTAGCCGTGCTGCGGCAATATGAACTTGTAGATCGGGTCCTTGAGTATGACCCGGACGCCGACGAGGCGCTGCTCAATCGCGCCTATGTCTTTTCCGTCAACGCTCATGGCACGCAGAAACGCGCCAGTGGGGATCCCTATTTCAGTCATCCGATCGAGGTGGCGGGCATCCTGACCGAGCTTCACCTCGACGATGAGACGATCGCCACCGCGATCCTTCACGATACGGTCGAAGACACGGTCGCCACCAGCGAGCAGATCCAGCAACTGTTCGGCGACAATGTTGCGCGGCTGGTTGAGGGGGTTACCAAGCTCAGCAAGATCGAAGCGCAGACCGAGAGCGAACGCGCGGCGGAGAATCTGCGCAAGTTCCTGCTCGCCATGTCCGGCGATATCCGCGTGCTGCTGGTGAAGCTTGCTGACCGGCTTCACAACATGCGGACGCTTCACTTCATCAAATCGGAAGAGAAGCGGCGCCGTATCGCGCGCGAGACGATGGAGATCTATGCACCGCTCGCTGAGCGGATCGGCATGTACGAATTCATGAAGGAGATGCAGACGCTCGCCTTCCAGCAGCTCGAACCCGAGGCTTATGAGTCGATCTCGCGACGGCTGGAGCAGCTGAAGTCAGGCGGCGGCGATCGCATCTCCAAGATCGCGTCCGGCTTGAAGCTGCTGCTGTCCCGCCACGGCGTCGAAGTGGAGGTGAGCGGCCGCGAGAAGCATCCGTACAGCATCTGGCGCAAGATGCAGGAGCGGCACATCAGCTTCGAGCAATTGTCGGACATCATGGCGTTTCGCGCCATCGTGAAGACGGAGGATGATTGCTACGCGGCGCTGGGCCATATCCATCGCCGCTGGCCGATGGTGCCGGGCCGGTTCAAGGATTATATCTCGACGCCCAAGCGCAACGGCTATCGATCGCTGCACACATCGGTGATCCATGCCGAGAACCAGCGCGTGGAAATCCAGATCCGCACGGAGGAAATGCACGCGGAGGCCGAATTCGGCCTGGCGGCGCACTGGGCCTACAAGCAAGGTGCCCGGGTGAGCCCGCAAACCCAGCACAGCTGGATCGCCGATCTCGTCGAGATCCTGGACACCGCCGGCAGCCCCGAGGAGCTGCTCGAGCATACCCGCATGGCGATGTACCAGGATCGCATCTTCGCCTTCACGCCAAAGGGCGAACTGATCCAGTTGCCCAAGGGCGCGACCCCGATCGACTTCGCCTATGCCGTTCACACCGACCTGGGCGATCAGGCGGTCGGCGCGAAGATCAACGGCCGCGTCGTCCCGCTGCGCACCGTGATCGAGAATGGCGATCAGGTGCAGGTGCTGCGTTCCCGGGCGCAGACGCCGCAGCCGAACTGGATGAACTTCGCGATCACCGGCAAGGCGCTGGCGGCGATCCGCCGGCATCTTCGGCAGGTGGAGCGCGAGCAGACCATTGCGCTGGGTCGCAAGCTCTACGACGACATCGTCGCCCGGCTTCCCGCACCGCTCGGCAATGATGCGCTCACCCATGCACTCAAGCGGCTGAAGCTGGCGGATGATGCTGCACTGATGCAGGCCATTGCCCGCCGCACCCTGACCGATGCGCAGGTGATGGAGGCGTTGATGCCAGGCTCGGCCGGCGCGGATGTCGCCCACGCGCCGCCGCAATCCTCGGCCATTTCGATCGACGGCCTGGCGCCTGGAGTCGCCTATGAGCTGGGCGAGTGCTGCCATCCGGTGCCCGGCGACCGCATCGTCGGCCTGCGCCGGCCCGATGCATCAATCGAAGTGCATCGTATCGATTGCCCCACACTGGCCGAACTCGCCGACCGGTCGGAAGAGGAAACCGACTGGCTCGACGTGAAATGGGGCAACAAGACCGAAGGCGCGACGGCACGTATCTCGGTGGAGGTGAAGAACGAGCCCGGCGCCCTTGGCGTGCTGGCGACGATCATCGGGCAGCACAAGGCGAATATCATCAACCTTCGGCTCGACACGCGCGACACGCAGTTTCACACCAACATGATCGACGTGGAGGTGCATGACGCGCACCAGCTGATGCGCCTGCTGGCGGCGCTGCGCGCGGCCGATGCGGTGAATTCGGTGGAGCGGGTCTGACGGCGGATTGCGGCGGCTCCACTTGCGGCACCCTCGCTGCCGTGACTAGGATCGCCGCATTACCTCTGTGAAAGGCACAAGCCCTTGGATCGCCGTACCTTCCTCGCGTCTGCCAGCGCCGCCTCCGCTTTCGCCCTCGTTCCCGAAGCGCTCCGCGCCCAGCAGTCGGCGGTCACACCCGCCAATCCTGCCGACGCGAAGCTGAATGCGCTGTTCGACAAGGTGTTTGCGCAGACGCTCCAGCGCGCGCCCGAGCTCGCCACCTCGCTTGGCATGGACAAGGGCCCGAACGCCGCGCTCAAGCATCAATTGTCAGACGGTTCACCCGCCGGGAAAGCTGCCGCACGCGCCGATCTGAAACAGGCCATCGCCGCGGTTCGGGCGGTCGACCCGGCGCCGCTTTCGGCACGCTCCAAGCTTGATCGCGAGGTGGTGCTCTATTCGCTGGAGACCCGGGCAATTCCCTATGACCGGTTCAAGCTGGATGGCGTGCAGCGGCCCTTCACCATTTTCCAGCAGGGCGGCAGCTATTTCTCGACGCCCGACTTCCTGAATTCCGCGCACACCATCAACAATGCAGACGATTGCGAAGCCTATCTCGACCGGCTCGGTGCTTTCGCCAAGCGGCTGGATCAGGACACCGCCGACCAGAAGGAGGAGGCAGCGCGCGGCTATCTCGCGCCCGACTTCTCGCTCGACCTGACGCTGGTTCAAATGGCGAAGCTCCGCTCTTCCGCGCCGGGCGAGAACGGCCTCGCGCAATCGGTGGCAAAGCGCGCTGCGGCGAAGAACATTGCCGGCGACTGGCAGGCCCGCGCCGCCCGCATCGTTGAGGCCGACATCTATCCCGCGCTTGATCGCCAGATCGCGCTTATGAAGTCGCTGCGACCGAAGGCGCGCAGCTCCGCCGGCATCTGGGACGTACCACAGGGCGAGGCGATCTATGCCGCCGCCCTGGAACAGGCCACGACCACCAAGTTCACGCCCGAGGAAGTCCATAAGATGGGGCTGGATCAGGTGGCGGAGATCAGCGCGCAGCTTGATGCCATCCTGAAGAAGCAGGGACTGACCAAAGGCAACGTCGGCGCCCGGCTGAACGAGCTGAACGTCCGCGCTGACCAGGTGTACCCGGATACCGCGGAAGGTCGCGCGGCGCTGATCAAGAGCCTGAACGAAGGGAATGCGGCGCTTACAGCCAAGCTCGCCCAGGCCTTCATCAACCCGCCGAGCGAGCCGCTGGACATTCGCGCGGTGCCGGTGGAGATCCAGGATGGCGCCTCCAACGGCTATTACAGCCGCGCCGCGCTCGACGGGTCGCGCCCGGCGATCTACTGGATCAACCTGAAGAGCGTCGGCGATTGGCCGAAATACTCGCTGCCAAGCCTCACCTATCACGAGGGCGTACCGGGCCATCACCTGCAGATTTCGATCGCGCAAAAGTCACCGCAGCCGCTGCTGCGCAATCTCAGCTTCTTCAGCGCCTATTCGGAAGGCTGGGCGCTCTACGCGGAGAGCGTGGCGGACGAGCTGGGCGGCTATGCCGACGATCTGGAGCGTGCCGGCTTCCTGCAAAGCTATCTGTTCCGCGCCGCGCGCCTGGTGGTCGACACAGGCCTTCATACCAAGCGTTGGACGCGCGAACAGGCGACCGACTACATGGTCCAGACGGTCGGCTTCGCGCAGCCCCGATCGCAGCGCGAAGTGGAACGGTACTGCACCCAGCCGGGCCAGGCGTGCAGCTACAAGGTGGGTCATGCGGCCTGGATGCGCGCGCGCGAGCGGGCGCAGCAGATCCGCGGCGATCGCTTTGACCTGAAGCAGTTCCACGAAGTGCTTCAATATGGTGCCGTGCCGCTGACCATCCTTGAACGCCTGGTGGAAGAACAAGCGCGCGCCTGAGCGCGCAACTTCCACGTGATTTCGTGCGGGGCGGTCTGTAGATCGCGGCGATCATGCACCGTCCCGCACTCTCCATCGTCGTACCCTGCTACAATGAAGCAGCGACCCTGCCCTTGCTCCACCAGCGCGTTTCCGCCGCTGCAGTGGCGGCCGTGGGCGAGGATCATGAGATCATTCTGATCAACGACGGCTCGCGCGACGACAGCTGGGCGATCATGCAGCAACTGGCCGCCGCCGACCCGAAGCTGGCGGCGATCAACCTGTCCCGCAACCACGGACACCAGCTCGCGCTGACCGCCGGTCTGGAC
This sequence comes from Sphingomonas sp. CCH5-D11, assembly GCF_001557395.1. Lineage (NCBI taxonomy): Bacteria > Pseudomonadati > Pseudomonadota > Alphaproteobacteria > Sphingomonadales > Sphingomonadaceae > Sphingomonas > Sphingomonas sp. CCH5-D11. Next base: position 19,349 of record NZ_LSKH01000116.1, read on the forward strand.
CTTTGTTCGGGCGAGCAGATCCTGATCATCGACGCCGATCTTCAGGATCCGCCCGAACTGGTGGCGGAGATGCGCCGTACAATGGAGCGCGAGGGCGCCGATGTCGTCTATGCCGTGCGGCGCAAGCGGGCTGGCGAGACTTTGTTCAAGAGGGCAACCGCCGCGGCTTTCTATCGCGTGCTCGATCGGCTGACCGACACGCCGATCCCGCTCGACACCGGTGATTTTCGTCTGATGACCCGGCGCGCGCTGGATGCACTGCTCGCCTTGCCCGAACAGGCGCGGTTCATCCGCGGCATGGTCGCCTGGATCGGCTTTCGCCAGGTCCCGTTCCCCTATGACCGCGCGGAGCGGCATGCCGGCGAGACCAATTATCCCCTGTCCCGAATGCTGCGCCTCGCCTTTGACGCCGTCACCGGGTTTTCGACCGCACCGCTTCGGTTCGCCAGCCATGCGTCCGTGGCGCTGGCCGGCGCGTCGCTCCTGCTGTTGGTCTACATCCTGTGGGGCTATTTCACCGGCAGCCCGGTGCAGGGCTGGACGTCCACCATGCTGGTGGTGACGGTGCTCAGCGCCGTTCAGATGTTCGTGCTGGGCATGATCGGTGAATATATCGGGCGATTGTACATCGAGTCGAAGCGCCGCCCGCTCTATCTGGTCGCGGACATCGCCGGCACGGTGCATCGCCGGTCGACCCTGGGCTTCCAGGCAGCCCGCACCCGCATTCCGCAGAGCGAGATGGTGGACGAAGACCGCGCATAACGGCGGCCGTCGCCCACCGTGACGGTCAGGCCGGCTCCGCCAGGGTCAGGATCGAGACACCGGGCGGCATCGGCACGCGCCCAACCAGGTGGCGCTCAATGCGGAAGATCGTCTCGAACAGCGCGTTCAGCGGGCGCGGCGGCGGCGTGTCGTCGCTGTCATCCCGTCCGGTGATCCGGCCGACGATGCGCGCGCCCGCCGCAAGCGGGAACAGCAGCGAATTGAAATAACCGAGTTTCTGCGAGCGCAGCCCGGCAGCAGCGATCACCTTTTGCAGGCTGTCCTTGGAATAGCGGCGATGGTGGTGGTTCACCACATCATGGGCGCTCCACATCCATTGGTGCGCCGGCACGGTGATGAGGATCTTGCCACCCGGCGCCAGTCGCTCGCGCATCGCTTGCAGTGCGGCGACATCATCCTCAATATGCTCGACCACGTCCAGAACCGCGATCAGATCATAATGCTTCGCGGGAACGCCGGGGAGTGTCGGCAAGGGCGCGGCGCCGACCGGTTTGCCCAGGCGCTTGCCGGCGACATCGCGCGCGGCCGGATCGATCTCGATCGCGTCCACGGTTCCGAACTGGGCCAGCATCGGAAGGTTATGGCCGGTGCCGCAGCCAATTTCGAGGATGCGCGCATGCTGCGGCAGTGCGGCCTCCCGCGTCAGAAAATCGGCCAGGATGTCGCGCCGGGCGCGATACCACCAATGGGTGGAATCATGCTCGGCCATGCGATCGTACACGCGGCGGTCCATATCAGGCGAATACCCACAAACGATTGAGTGCAAAGGTGACAAGCGGCGTGACGAAAACGATCGGGATAAGTGGCCACCACCACGGGCCGGCGAACATCGCGTCATCGGTCAGCAGCCACACCCAGAAGGTGTTCACACCATAGCTGACCAGCGAAACGGCGAAGAACTTCGGCATCGAGCTTGTTGCCGCCGTGCCATGGCCGCGAAAGCTCCATCTGCTGTGGAGCACATAGCCGGCGATCATCGCCACCAGGTAGCCGCAGACATTTGCCACCTGTTCGGAGGTGAGGCGAAAGGCGGCAAGGGGCGAATAGACCGCGGCATAGCAAACCGTCGCCAGCCCGCCCGCTATTCCGAAGCGAACCAGCTGCCAGAAGGTCTCCTGCATCCTCGATGCATGTCTTTCCCGGATTGCGTCCACGCCTTGCCCTTTGTGCCACCTCGGCTAGAGGCGAGCGCCACGAACAGCCCGCTCGGGCTGAGCCTGTCAAAGCCCTGCCCTTTTCCGTGGCCGAAGAGAAGTGGTGCCTTTCGACTAGCCTGAGCGAGCAATTCAATGTGGCGGGCGTCTAGTGCCCCGGCGCCGGCGAGGGAAGCCCCGTGAACATCCGACTGACGACGCTTGCCAACGAGCTGGACCGGCACTGGATCAAGCTAACCACCATCGCCTGGCTGGTGATCGCGATCTTCTACGTCTGGAAGCGCTGGGCGGCGATCCACTGGCTGTCGCTGGGCGATACCGACGACAATATGCGCCTGATGCAGGTGCGTGCCCTGCTCGACGGGCAGGGCTGGTATGATCTGCGCAACTACCGGCTCAATCCGCCGGCGGGCTTCAACATCCACTGGTCGCGGATCGTCGATCTTCCCATCGCGGCGCTGATCCTGCTGCTGCGGCCGTTCGTGGGCGTGGCGGAAGCGGAAAGGCTTGCCTGTGGCATCGCGCCGCTCCTTCCGCTGGGCGTGCTGCTGGTGGCGCTGGGTGCCACGGTGCGGCGGCTGGTCACGCCGTTGGCCTGGCCGCTGGCGATTGTCTTCATGATGAGCTCGACCGTCGCGCTGTCGATGTTCATGCCCGACCGGATCGATCATCATGGCTGGCAGCTCGCCATGTTGAGCTTGACGGTGGCCGGGCTGTGCGACCCCAAGGGCGCGCGTGGCGGCGCGATCGTCGGGAGCGCCAGCGCTGTATCGCTGGCGATCGGGCTGGAAATGCTGCCTTATTGCGCCATGGCCGGCGCCATCATCGCCCTGCGCTGGGTGGGGGAAGCGGCAGAGCGGCCGCGCCTGATGAGCTACGCGCTCTCACTGGGTGGCGGATGTGCCGCAGGCTATGTGATCTTTGCCTCGGAAGCGAACCGCGTGATGCGGTGCGATGCGCTGACGCCGATCTGGCTCAGCGTCTTTGTCGCGGCGGGTGCGGGGTTGGCGCTGCTGGCGCTGCTATCGCCCGCGGATCGGCGGATCCGATTGTTGCTGGCGGTGATCATCGGCGGGGTGATCGCGGGCGCATTCGCGTCGATGTTCCCGCAATGCCTCGCCCGCCCGGAGCAGGTTTCGGAAGAGCTCTACACCAGCTGGCTCAGCAATGTGCGTGAGGCCAAGCCGATCTACCGCCATCCGTTCCGCACCGCCTTTCCGCTGGCCGCGCTGCCGCTGATGGGATTAATCGGTGCCGGCGTCGCGACGTGGCGGGCGCGGCGGAGCGCCGGCTTCGTTGGCTGGGCCTGCGTCAGCCTGTTCGCGCTGTTCTCCGTCGCCATGCTGCTGTGGCAGGTGCGGGCTGGCGCCGCGGCGCAGATCATGGCGATCCCGGGTGTCACCGCGCTCGCCTTCATCATGCTGCCATGGCTGATGGCGCAGCGGTCCGTGGCCGTGCGGCTGTTTGCCGGGATCGCCGTGTTCACGCTGATTTCCGGTTCTTTTTCAACAATCATGCTGCGGACGCTGCCGATCGACCGGCCCAAGCCCTATGTTCAGCGGGTCAACCGGGCGACCGGGCGATGCATGACGATTCCGGCGCTTCAGCCGCTAAACCAAATTCCGCGGGCAACGATCTTTACCTTCGTGGATCTGGGGCCACGGCTTATCGCGCTGACGCACCACAATGCCATCGCAGGGCCGTACCACCGGAATGGCGAGGCGATCCTGGACGTGCAGCACGCGTTCAAGGGAACACCGGAAAAAGCGCGCGAAATCATGAAGAAGCACGGCGCGACGCTGATGCTGGTGTGCCCGAACATGGCCGAATCGACCGTCTATCGGGACCGCGCGCCGGGCGGCTTCTACGACCGACTGGCGCATGGCGAGCGGTTCGACTGGCTGACGCCGGTGCCCCTGCCCAAGGGTTCGCCGGTGCGGCTGTTCCGGATACGGTAACGGGCAAGGTCCGGCCGGCGCACGGCCACAAACCGGAGCGTTCCGGCCGCTTTCGGCCCGGTTCCGGCCAGTACGCCCGCGATCAACCCGCGGGCAGGCTGAGCACGAAGCGCGCGCCCTCGCCCGGCGCGCTATCCACCGTCAAATCGCCCCCCATCGCCCGCGCCAGCCGGCGGGCGATGTAGAGCCCCAGCCCGCTGCCGCCGGGCTCACCGGGATCGACCCGCTCGAACTTGGCGAAGATCCGCTCCTGATCCTCCAGCGCGATGCCTTTGCCCTGATCGGCGACGATCGCGTACACGCGGTCGCTGTCCCGTTGCAGCCGAAGCCAGACGATCGCGTCGCGCGGCGAATAGCGGACGGCATTGCCGATCAGATTGACCATGATCTGCAAGGTGCGGCGGAATTCGCCATGCGCCGGCATCGCCGTTTCCAGATCGCCGCGATCGATCGTCACCCCGGCATTGGCCGCGCGCACCGACAGGAGGCCCGCGGCCCGGCGGGTCACGTCCGCAAGGTCGATGCCCTCATTTCCAACGGTGAAATCCTCGCGCTCGATCGCCTCGATATCCGACAGATCGTCGATCAGACCCATGAGGTGCCGGCCCGCGCTGGCGATATCGGCGGCGTAATCGGCATATTGCGGATCAATGTCGCCATCCACGCCAGCGTTGATGCTGTCCGCGTTGGCGACGATCCGGCTCAGCGGGCGGCGCAGGATCGTGTCGAGCCTGTGATTGAACAAGCTGCCGAAGCGTGCCTCGGGCAAGGGCGACAGCTTCGGCTGGCGATAGGTGGCGCCGACGAATCCGCCAAAGCCGCCGGCACGATCCAGCCGGACATGGCCGGACAGCAGCACCGGCAGGCCGCTGCCGTTCAGAATGGCAGGCTGATCGCTGAAGTCGTCCAGCGACCCCATCGCCTCCAGCAGGGGCACTACACCGTCCGCGTTGCTTTCAAGCGCCAACAGCCCGGTCAAAGGCTGCCCAATCACGGTCGCCGGATCGATCCCGGGGCACGCACCCGGATCAACCAGCATGTGCCGCACGCGAAGATGGGCATCCACTTCCCACGTCCAGTCACCGCCGGGTGGGGGCGGAACGGCATCGGCGACGGTGACAGGCTTCCACGCCGGCCGCTCGCGAACGGCCGACAGCGCAAGCGTCACACCGTCGCCCGCCGGGATCGCCTGCGCCCAGCAATCAAGGTCCTGATCCGCATCCGCAATCGTCACCGCGCGCGAGATCGGAATGGCGAGCCGCCGTGCCAGCCGTGCGAGAGCGGCCAGCGGCGGTGCGGCCAGCCGCTGGCCGCTCTCGCAC
>NZ_LSKH01000117.1:0-6337 GCF_001557395.1 Sphingomonas sp. CCH5-D11
GTTTGACACCTTCCCCCGCCCCCCGACCGCTGCTATCGCCGCCGCCAACGCTTCACATCGCCCGTCCGGGCGCGCCCGCGCGAGGGTTTTGTCACCCCCGCTTCCCCGCCGCGCCCGAGCCGGGCCGCATCTATGGGGAAAGGACCCGCATGACCGCCATCGGCCACGATACGTTGAAGGCCCGCCGCACGCTGCAAGCCGGCGGCAAGTCCTATGACTATTATGCGCTTGAGGTTGCCGCCGAAAAGTACGGCGATATCTCGCGCCTGCCCTTCTCCATGAAGGTGCTGCTGGAAAATATGCTGCGTTTCGAGGACGGCAAGACCGTTACCGCGGCAGACGTGCAGGCGGTGATCGACTGGCAGAAGGAGCGCCGTTCGGACCGCGAGATCCAGTACCGCCCGGCGCGCGTGCTGATGCAGGACTTCACCGGCGTGCCGTGCGTGGTCGACCTCGCCGCGATGCGCGATGCGATCACCAAGCTTGGCGGCGACGCGGCCAAGATCAACCCGCAGGTGCCCGTCCACCTCGTCATCGATCACTCGGTGATGGTCGACGAATTCGGCACGCCCAAGGCGTTCGAAGACAACGTCGATCTCGAATATCAGCGCAATTCGGAGCGCTACGAGTTCCTGAAGTGGGGCAGCAAGGCGCTCGACAATTTCAAGGTCGTGCCGCCGGGCACCGGCATCTGCCACCAGGTGAACCTTGAATATGTCGCGCAGGCCGTCTGGACATCGACCGAGTCGGGCGAGAACGCTTCGGGCAGCAACGCCATCGCTTATCCCGACACCTGCGTCGGCACCGACAGCCACACCACGATGGTCAATGGCCTCGGCGTGCTCGGCTGGGGCGTCGGCGGGATCGAGGCTGAGGCCGCGATGCTCGGCCAGCCGGTGTCGATGCTGATCCCCGAAGTGGTCGGCTTCAAGCTGACCGGCGCGCTGCGCGAGGGCATCACGGCGACCGACCTCGTGCTCACCGTCACGCAGATGCTGCGCGCCAAGGGCGTGGTCGGACGCTTTGTCGAATTCTACGGCCCGGGCCTTGACCAGATGACGCTGGCCGATCGCGCAACGATCGCCAACATGGCGCCGGAATATGGCGCCACCTGCGGCTTCTTCCCGATCGACACCAAGACGATCGATTACATGACGCTGACCGCCCGCCCGGCCGAGACGATCGCGCTGGTCGAGGCTTATGCCAAGGCCAATGGCTTCTGGCGCGACGCCAATACGCCGGATCCGGTGTTCACCGACACGCTGGAGCTCGACATGAGCTCGGTCGTTCCGTCGCTCGCCGGCCCGAAGCGTCCGCAGGACAAGGTGGCGCTGGATAGCGTGGACGACGTGTTCAACGGCGATCTCGTCAAGGTATATGACAAGGCCGAGCCCAAGCGCGTCGACGTGGCCGAGCGTGGCCATGACATCGGTGACGGCGACGTCGTGATCGCCGCCATCACCAGCTGCACCAATACGTCCAATCCCTCCGTGCTGGTCGCCGCCGGCCTCGTCGCCCGCAAGGCACGCGCGCTTGGCCTGAAGCCCAAGCCCTGGGTCAAGACCTCGCTGTCGCCGGGTTCGCAGGTCGTCACCGACTATCTCGAGAAGGCCGGGCTGCAGGACGATTTCGATGCCATGGGGTTCAACCTCACCGGCTATGGCTGCATGACCTGCATTGGCAACTCGGGACCCCTTCCCGGCCCGATCAGCAGCGCGATCAACGACAATGACCTGGTCGTCGCCTCGGTCCTGTCCGGGAACCGCAACTTCGAAGGCCGCGTGTCACCGGATGCGCGCGCGAACTTCCTCGCCTCGCCGCCGCTGGTCGTCGCTTATGCGCTGAAGGGCAGCGTCACGACCGACATGAACCAGACGCCGATCGGCGAAGGAACGAACGGTCCGGTGTACCTCAAGGACATCTGGCCTTCGAACCAGGAAGTGTCGGACCTGATGACCGCGAACATCGATGCCGGCATGTTCCAGAGCCGCTACGGCAACGTCTATGCCGGTGATGCCAAGTGGCGCGCGATCGAGGTGACGGGTTCCGACACCTACAGCTGGCCGGCATCGTCCACCTACATCGCGAACCCGCCCTATTTCGAGGGCATGGAGATGACCCCGGCGCCGGTTACCGACATCATCGAGGCGAAGCCGCTGGCGATCCTCGGCGATTCGATCACCACCGACCACATCTCGCCGGCCGGCTCGATCAAGGCCGACAGCCCGGCGGGCACGTGGCTGATGGAGCGTCAGGTCGCCAAGGCGGACTTCAACAGCTACGGCTCGCGCCGCGGCAACGACAATGTCATGGTCCGCGGCACCTTCGCCAACATCCGCATCAAGAACGAGATGGTGCCGGGGATCGAAGGCGGCATGAGCCGCTATGGCGCGGAAGTGATGCCGATCTACGACGTTGCAATGCGCCACAAGGCGGATGGCACGCCGATGGTCGTCGTCGCCGGCAAGGAATATGGCACTGGCTCTTCGCGTGACTGGGCGGCCAAGGGCACCAACCTGCTCGGCGTGCGTGCGGTGATCGCGGAAAGCTTCGAGCGTATCCACCGCTCGAATCTCGTCGGCATGGGCGTTCTGCCGCTCCAGTTCGCCGAAGGCGTGACCCGCGAGACGCTGGGCCTGACCGGCGACGAGACCTTCACGATCCACAATGTCGCTGGCCTGCGCCCGCGCCAGACCGTGACCGTCACGCTCGCTCGCGCTGATGGCAGCACCGAGACGTTCGAGACGCTCTGCCGGATCGATACCGTCAACGAGCTGGAATATTTCCTGAACGGCGGCATCCTGCAGTACGTGCTGCGCAACCTGGCGGCTGCCTGAGCCGCCTCATCCCCTTTGCCGCGAGGCTTGAGCGGTAAGGGGGAATTGTTTCTTTCGTTACCTCTTGCCCCCGTTTATGTCGGGGGCAAGAGGAGTTTCGATGCAGGCCACACTCGATTTCGCGCTCGGTGATAACGCGGAAATGATCCGCGATACGACGCGCCGCTTCGCCGACGAAAAGATCGCTCCGCTCGCCGCGAAGATCGACGCCGACGACTGGTTCCCGCGCGACGAGCTCTGGCCCGCAATGGGCGAACTCGGCCTCCACGGCATCACCGTCGAGGAGGAACATGGCGGCCTCGGCCTCGGCTATCTCGAACATGTCATCGCCTGCGAGGAAGTGAGCCGCGCGTCGGCCTCGATCGGCCTCAGCTACGGCGCGCACTCCAACCTGTGCGTCAACCAGATCCGCCGTTGGGCCTCGCCCGAGCAGAAGGCCAAATACCTCCCCAAGCTGATCAGCGGCGAACATGTCGGCAGCCTCGCCATGTCGGAGGCGGGCGCGGGCAGCGACGTCGTCTCGATGAAGCTGAAGGCGGAAAAGACCGACGCGGGCTATGTCCTGAACGGCACCAAATTCTGGATTACCAACGCCGCTTATGCGGATACGCTGGTCGTCTATGCCAAGACCGGCGAGGGCAGCCGCGGCATCACCACCTTCCTGATCGAGAAGGACATGCCCGGCTTCTCGATCGGCCAGAAGATCGACAAGATGGGCATGCGCGGCTCCCCCACCGCGGAGCTGGTGTTCAGCGATTGCGAGGTGCCCGACGCGAACGTCATGGGGCCGCTCAACGGCGGCGTCGGCGTGCTGATGAGCGGGCTCGATTACGAGCGCACGGTGCTCGCCGGCATTCAGCTCGGCGTGATGCAGGCGTGCCTCGACGTGGTGCTGCCCTATCTGCGCGAGCGCAAGCAATTCGGCCAGCCGATCGGCGCCTTCCAGCTGATGCAGGCGAAGGTGGCGGACATGTACGTCGCGCTGAACAGCGCCCGCGCGTACGTCTACGCCGTGGCGCGCGCCTGCGATGCTGGCCAGACGACGCGCTTCGACGCGGCGGGCGCGATCCTGCTGGCGAGCGAGAACGCCTTCAAGGTTGCCGGCGAGGCGGTGCAGGCGCTGGGTGGCGCGGGCTACACCAAGGACTGGCCGGTGGAGCGCTTCCTGCGCGACGCGAAGCTGCTGGATATCGGCGCGGGCACGAACGAGATCCGCCGCATGCTGATCGGCCGCGAACTGATCGGAGCGGTGGCGTGAGCGCGGTCATCAAATCCTCCCCGAGCTCCGCTCGGGGAGGGGGACCGCTCACCGCAGGTGAGTGGTGGAGGGGCTTGTTCGCGGAACGGTTCCACCAAGCCAGCCCCTCCACCAGCCTCCGGCTGGTCCCCCTCCCCAAGCAAGCTTGGGGAGGATTTGCGCAGTGACCGGCCCCGTCCTCACCACCAATCTCTCCCCGGAGAGCGAAACCTTCCGCGCCAACACCGCCCACAACCGCGCGCTCGCTGAGAAACTCCGCATCGACGTTGCCCACGCCTCCCTCGGCGGCAACGCCAAGTCCCGCGAGCGCCACACCGCGCGCGGCAAGCTCCTCCCCCGCGATCGCGTGGAGCGCCTGCTCGACCCCGGCTCGCCGCTGCTCGAAATCGGCCAGCTCGCCGCGCACGACATCTACGGCGAGGACATCCCCGGCGCGGGCCTGATCACGGCGATCGGCCGCGTCTCCGGCCGCCAGTGCATGATCGTGTGCAACGACGCGACCGTGAAGGGCGGCACTTATTACCCCCTCACCGTCAAGAAGCACCTGCGCGCGCAGGAGATCGCCGAGGCCAACCGCCTCCCCTGCATCTACCTGGTCGACAGCGGCGGCGCGAACCTTCCCCATCAGGCAGAGGTCTTCCCCGATCGCGAGCATTTCGGCCGTATCTTCTTCAACCAGGCCAATATGTCGGCCAAGGGCATCCCGCAGATCGCCTGCGTGATGGGCAGTTGCACCGCGGGCGGCGCCTATGTCCCCGCCATGTCCGACGAGACGGTGATCGTCCGCGAACAGGGCACGATCTTCCTCGCCGGGCCACCCTTGGTGCAGGCCGCGACGGGGGAGGTGATCAGCGCCGAGGATCTGGGGGGCGGCGATCTCCACGCGCGCAAATCCGGCGTGGTCGACCACCTCGCCGAGAATGACGAGCATGCGCTGACGATCGTGCGCGACATCATCGCCTCGCTTCCCCCGGAACGCACCCCGGACGTCAACTTCCGCCCCACCCGCGCGCCGAAATTCGCCGCAGAGGACCTGTACGGCATTGTGCCGCAGGACGTGCGCGCGCCCTATGACGTGCACGAGGTGATCGCGCGGCTGGTGGACGGCAGCGTATTCCACGAGTTCAAGGCGCTCTACGGCAGCAGCCTCGTGTGCGGCTTCGCGCATATTCAAGGGCAACCGGTCGCGATCCTCGCCAACAACGGCGTGCTGTTCAGCGAGAGCGCGGTGAAGGGCGCCCACTTCATCGAACTGGCGTGCCAGCGCCGCGTGCCGCTGCTGTTCCTGCAGAACATCTCCGGCTTCATGGTCGGCGGGAAGTATGAGGCGGAGGGGATCGCCAAGCACGGCGCCAAACTCGTTACCGCCGTCGCGACGGCGAGCGTGCCCAAGATCACCGTGCTGATCGGCGGCAGCTTCGGCGCGGGCAATTACGGCATGTGCGGCCGCGCCTATTCGCCGCGCTTCCTGTTCACCTGGCCCAATTCACGAATTTCCGTGATGGGCGGCGAACAGGCCGCCAGCGTGCTCGCCACGGTCCACCGCGACGCGGCAACGTGGACACCCGAGGAGGCCGAAGCCTTCAAGACCCCGATTCGCCAGAAATATGAGGACGAGGGCAACCCCTATTATGCCACCGCCCGCCTGTGGGACGACGGCGTGATCGATCCCGCGCAGACCCGCGACGTGCTGGCACTGGCACTGGCAGCGTGCCTCAACGCCCCCATCCCCGAACGCCCGCAGTTCGGCGTGTTCCGGATGTGATGGCCGCGACGGATGCGCATTCATTCCTCCCCGAGCTTCGCTCGGGGAGGGGGACCGCCCCGCGTAGCGGGGTGGTGGAGGGGCAGACGCGCAACGCAAGCGTGAACCACCCCCGTCACGACAGCATCCAGATCCCCCAGCACATCGCGAGCGGATACGCGCAGCGTCACGATCCCATGCGCCTCAAACCAGCCGTCACGCCGCGCATCGGCCACAGGCTGCCTCCCGCGCCCATGCCCCTCGCCATCCACCTCGATCGCCAACCGCGCATCGCTGCAGAAGTAATCGAGAACGTAATCCCCGCTCGGATGCTGCCGCCGAAACTTCAACCCGCTGGGCCGTCCCCGCAACACCTGCCACAGCATCACCTCGGGCAAGGTCATCTCGCGTCGCAGTCGACGCGCCCGCCGCGTGACCCCGTGAAAAGCCGTCGGCGCATCGTCGCGAAGCATTGTGTCTGCCCCTCCACCACCCCGC
>NZ_LSKH01000012.1:0-726 GCF_001557395.1 Sphingomonas sp. CCH5-D11
ATGGTGGAACATGGCGCCTTTGCCGATCAGCCGGCGATGCGCCGCCACTTCACCAACATGATGCGGCGCGATCCCGCCGACCTTGCCCATGAGTTCCTGACCGACCATTGGCGGCCGGAGCATTGCGCGGACCTGCACCAGCGGGTTGGCGCGGCGGGGCTGGCCTATGTCGGCAGCGCCGATGTCTTCAACAATCTCGACCTGTCGATGTCGATCCCCGCGCGCATGCAGCCGCTGATCCGGCGGACCGCCGTGCCTGCGCTCGCCGAGGCGCTGAAGGACATCGCCCGCAACGCGCATCAGCGCATGGACCTGTTCCAGAAGCATCCGCGTCGGGCGGATCCGGCCGCCATCATGGCCGCGCTGGAGGCGATCCGCGTCGCCGCGCTGCCGGGCGCACCGCTTCGCGGCCCGGTGACCTTTGCAACGCCGATCGGCCCGGTTATCGGCCCGGAGGCGATCTTCACGCCCCTGCTGGAGCGGCTCGCCATCGGCCCGGCGAGCGGCGCGGAGCTGATGCGGCTCCCGGTGTTCTCAAGCGACCTCAACGCGCTGCTTCAGGCGATCCAGTTGCTGATGATGCAGCAAATGGCCCACCCGGTTCTCAATGACGCCGCGGCCGGCCGGGAGCGGATCGACCGCCTGGAGCGATGCCTTGCCGAGCGCGGCATCGCGCTTCGCCTGATCGCGAACGCCGGCACCGCCGTGCCCGGTGCGCAGGCGGGG
>NZ_LSKH01000118.1:0-239 GCF_001557395.1 Sphingomonas sp. CCH5-D11
CGTCGACGCGCAGTCCGGCGACGTCCTGCGGCGTCAGGTCGGTCATCAGCTCGCCCTGCTTGTCCAGCACACCCGCGACGTCCGTGAGCAGGAAGAACCGCTTCGCGCCCAGCGCGGCGGCGATCGCGCCCGCCATGGTGTCCGCGTTGATGTTGTAGGTGTGCCCGTCCGCCCCGATGCCGATCGGCGCAATCACGGGAATGATCCCGTCGCGGCTCAGCGTGTCGATGATGCGGCGG
>NZ_LSKH01000119.1:0-6877 GCF_001557395.1 Sphingomonas sp. CCH5-D11
CCGGCCGCGTCATCGCGCTCGACTGCGTCAACGCGGTCAAGGATTACGTCCAGGGCCGAAAGCTCGTCGAAACCGCCGCCACGCCCGATCCCGCGCGACTGGCGGATGCGGCCACCCCGCTGAAGGAACTGACCGCCTAGCCGCCACCAACGAAAAAGGGGCGCCGGCCAATCCGCCAATGCCCCCCTTTTTGCGTATCGTGCGAGTGACCCGATCAGATGTGGATCGGCTTGCCCTGCACTGCCATCGCCGCTTCCTTCACTGCTTCCGAATGCGTCGGGTGCGCGTGGCAGGTGTAGGCAATGTCCTCGCTGGTCGCGCCGAACTCCATCGCCTGCGCCGCCTGGGCGATCATCGTGCCCGCGACGGTGGCGATGCACCACACGCCCAGCACGCGATCGGTCTTGGCGTCGGCGATCACCTTCACGAAGCCGTCGGGCTCATGGTTGGTCTTGGCGCGGCTGTTGGCCACCATCGGGAACTTGCCGACCTTGATCTCGCCCTTTTCCTTGGCGGCCTCCTCGGTCAGGCCGACGCCCGCGACTTCCGGCCAGGTGTAGACCACCGACGGGATCACATCATGGTTCACGATGCCATGCTGCCCGGCGATATTCTCGGCGACGGCAATGCCCTCGTCCTCGGCCTTGTGCGCCAGCATCGGGCCCGGGATCACGTCGCCGATCGCCCACACGCCGCTCACCGAGGTGCGGAAATCGTGATCCGTCCCGATCTGCCCGCGGTTGTTCAGCTCCAGCCCGATCTTCTCCAGCCCCAGCCCCTCGACGTTCGGCTTGCGCCCGATCGACACCAGCACGCAATCCGCATCGATCGTCGACGCTTCGCCACCCGCGGCCGGCTCGACGGTCAGCGTCGCCTTACCACCGTCGACGGCAACGCTCGTCACCTTGGTCGACAGCTTGAACTCGATCCCCTGCTTCTTGAAGATCTTGTTGGCTTCCTTGCGCACGTCGCCGTCGAAGCCCGGCAGGATCTGGTCGAGGAACTCGACGCAGGTCACCTTGGCGCCCAGTCGCCGCCAGACGCTACCCAGCTCCAGCCCGATTACGCCGCCGCCGATCACGACCATATGTTCCGGCACCTTGGGCAGCTCCAGCGCGCCGGTCGAATCGACCACCACCTGCTGGTCGATCGTCACACCCGGCAGCGGCGTCACGCTCGAACCGGTGGCGATCACCACGTTCTTCGCCGTCACCTTCTGCTCGCCGACGCTGACGGTGTGCGCATCCTCGAAGCTGGCGCGGCCCTTCAGCCACGTCACCTTGTTCTTCTTGAACAGGAATTCGATGCCCCCGGTCAGCCCCTTCACCGAGTCGCGACGCTGCGCATGCATCGCCTCAAGGTCCAGCTCCGGCGTCACCTTGATGCCCATCTTGGCCATCGTGCCGTTCGCTGCCGCATCGAAATATTCGCTCGCGTGCAGCATCGCCTTGGACGGGATGCACCCGACGTTGAGGCAGGTGCCGCCCAGCGTCTCGCGGCTTTCCGCGCACGCCACCTTCAGGCCAAGCTGCGCCGCCCGAATCGCCGCGACATAGCCGCCCGGACCGGCACCGATCACGAGAACGTCATAATCGAATTCGTCAGCCATCGGGTGCACTCGCCTTGCGGATATGGGAAACGGCTGCGACATAGACCCTCATGACGGGGGTGCAACCCCGCGAAGGACATAAGGAGAGGCCGAATGGACCTGAAGTGGAGCCCGGAGGAACAGGCGTTCGAGGCGGAAGTCCGTGATTTCCTGCAAACCAGCCTCACCCCCGATCTTCAGCGCGCCGGTCGCCTCTCCACCAGCGTCTATGCCGATCACCACGCCAGCATGAAGTGGCAGGAGATCCTGGTCGCCAAAGGCTGGGCCGCGCCGCACTGGGCGCCCGAGCACGGCGGCACCGACTGGACGGTCGCGCAGCATTACATCTGGAATCGTGAGCGAATCGCCGCCGGCGCCCCGGGCCTCTCGCCAATGGGCATTTCGATGGTGGCCTATGTCATCATGAAATATGGAACGCCCGAACAGCAGCAGTTCTTCCTCCCCCGTATTCTCTCGGGCGAGATCTTCTTCTGCCAGGGCTATTCCGAGCCTGGCTCCGGCAGCGACCTCGCCAGCCTGCAAACCAGCGCGGTCGAGGACGGCGACGATCTCATCATCAACGGCCAGAAAGTGTGGACCACCCACGCCAGTGAGGCGAACTGGATCTTCGCCCTCGTCCGCACGTCAAAGGAAGGTCGCCCGCAACAGGGTATCACCTTCCTCCTCATCGACATGACGACGCCGGGTGTCGAGGTCCGCCCCTTCACCATGTCTTCGGGCGAGCAGATCCAGAATGCTGTTTTCTTCACCGACGTGCGCGTGCCCAAGGCGAACGTCATGGGAGAGATCGACCGCGGCTGGAGCGTCGCCAAATACCTCCTCGAATTCGAACGCGGCGGCAACGCCTATGCCCCCGCATTAAAGGCGCGCGCCGACGCGATTGCCCGTCACGCCGCCGAGACGATCGGCAGCGACGGCCAGCCACTGATCGACGATCCCGTCTTCGCCACCAAGCTCGCGCGCGCGCGCATCCGCGCCGACGTGCTGGAAATCATGGAACTGCGCCTGCTCTCCGCCGCCGACGGTGACGGCAGCGTCGGCGCTCTGTCGTCGATGATGAAGATCATGGGCACCGAACTCGCCGGCACGCTGACCGAACTCACGATGGAAGCCGCCGGCGACCGCGGCCTCGTCTATCAGCCGCACGCCACCATGCCGGGCGGCCCCGTCCCACGCCACACGCCGCCGGCGGACGGCTACGTGTCGGGCGAGGAATGGCACGCTCTCGCGCCGCTGCGCTACATGAACGAGCGCGCCGGCCCGATCTACGCCGGCTCCAACGAAATCCAGCGCAACATCATCGCGAAACAGGTGCTGGGGCTTTAGGCGACGGCGCCAAACCCACCTCCGTCATTCCCGCGAAGGCGGGGATCCATAGACGCTGCGCCGCTTGCTCTCACAACGGCCAGCGTTTCTGGATCCCCGCCTCCGCGGGGATGACGGTCGATAAAGAAAGTTGCGCCGGCCGCGTTCGCCAATCGACCTTGCTCGGCCCCAACAAGAAAAAGGCCCCGGCAATCGCCGGAGCCCCTCTCTTTCACCGATCGCAACCGATCAGAAGTGCCCGACGATACCAATCATCGGCCGCACCGATTCAAACTCGCCCTGCGTGGAGACTTCGGCGCGGAAGCGGATGCCTTCCTTCTTGACCAGGCCATCGAGGCCGATCGCCGAAGGACCGAACTCGCCGCCGATGCCATAGGAGATGTCGCCAAAGTCACGGCTGTCGGGGCCATAGCGGTCGAAGTTCGTCCACATATAGCCCGCCTTGACGTAGATCAGGCCGGTTTCGCCGGCACGCGCACCGACCCGGCCGTGCACGCCATATTGCCAGTCGATGTCGCCGGTGAAGCCCTTCGCGGCATTGCCCTCGACGCCCACGAAGAAACCACCGAGCGGCACGTTGACACCCGCGACGCCCTCGACCAGCCCGCCCTTCAGGCGATCGCCGCGCACCGACGGGGGGATGCCGCCGCCCGGGTTGCTCTCGAAACCTTCATATCCGCCCATCACGCCGACATAGGGGTCGATCCCGAACGCACGCGATCCGTCGGTGGTGGTGTCCTGCGCAGATGCGGCGGCGGGGAACACAAACGCGGCGGCAACGGCCGCCATAAGCAACTTCTTCATAACGATACCTTTTACAAGGCCGCGTGTGATGCGCGGTCCGGGGTTCGAACCCGCGTCGCTCCGGCTTGTTGCCCGCCGGGCGAAGTAAAATGATTGTGTTGCGTCGCAGCAACAGTCAGCGGCGGGCTGCCAATCGGTCCTTGCTGGCTAGAACAGGCGCCCGCCGTCCGGCACCTTCATCACCGGCGCGGCCAGCACCACCTTGCCCGTCTCATCAGGGAATCCCAGCGTCAGCACCTCGCTCATCACCGGCCCGATCTGCCGCGGCGGAAAGTTTACCACCGCCATCACCTGCTGGCCGAGGAGCTGCTCGACGGCATGGTTCTCCGTGATCTGCGCCGACGATTTCTTGCGCCCGATCACCGGCCCGAAATCGATCACCAGCTTCAACGCCGGCTTGCGCGCCTCGGGAAAAGGCTCGGCCGAAACGATGGTGCCAACGCGTATGTCGACCTTCAGAAATTCGTCGAAGGCGATCGTTTCGGCGGCCGGGGCGCCGGCGTCATGCGTGGCGTGCATCAGAAATCCGGGTTCTCGTAATAGTTCGGCGGTTCGATCCCGCTCATCCGCTCGGCCAGAAGCGGGCGGAAGCTGCGGCGGCTCTTGAACGCCGAATACCACGCCTTGGCATGGGTATGCCCGGACCAGTCGATCCCGCCTAGGTAGTCCGCCACCGAAATATGTGCCGCCGCGGCGAGGTCGGCGAGGCTGATCGTCGCGCCCGCCATCCATTTGCGATGATCCAGCAGGTAATCGATGTAATCGAGGTGCCCGATCGCTGACTTCATTGCTTCGCGCAGCCGTGCCGCATTGGGCGACTGGCGCAGCACCAGCCGCTTCACCATGCGTTCCTCGATCAGCGGCTGGCTGACGTCGCGATAGAATTGCGAATCGAACCACGCGACCAGGCGCCGGATCTCGGCGCGATTCGCCGCCGATCCGTTGATCATCGCCGCGCGGTCCACCGTCTCCTCGAAATATTCGCAGATCGCCATCGAATCGATCAGCACGGTGCCGCGCTCGCCATCGACCATCACCGGCGTCTGCCCGGCGGGGTTCATGTCGAGGAACTCGTCCCGCCGCGTCCACGGGATCTCCCGTACCAGCTCATAGCCGACGTCCTTCTCGCCCAGAAGGATGCGAACCTTGCGCGTGAAGGGGCACAAGGGAAATTGGTAGAGCTGCCACATGCCCCCTCGTTAAGCTGCGCGAGCGATAGGGGAAAGCCGCTTTGGCGATGCCGGCGCACCGCATGGCGCATGGCGGCGGGACAGGTTATGCGCTGGAGAAAGCGGACGCATCATGATCCGCAAGCCAAGGAGAGGCCGATGACCTTTGAACAGATCCGCTTCACGATCGACGGGCCGATCGCGACGATCATGCTCGCCCGTCCCGACAAGCTGAACGCCTATACCGCGGTGATGGGCGCCGAACTTGCCGAAGCAGTGCGCAAGGCGGGCAAGGAGGAAAAGGTCCGCGCCATCATCCTGACGGGCGAGGGCCGCGGCTTTTGTGCCGGCGCGGACATCTCGGGCGGCGCCGACAGCTTCGGCAGCGGCGGTCCCAATTTCGCCGCTGAGGGCAAGCCGCGCCAGGACGGCGGCGGCTTCGTGGGCGCCTTGTTCGACAGCCCCAAGCCGGTCATCGCCGCGATCAACGGTGCTGCGGTCGGCGTCGGCGCGACGCTCACCCTGCCGTGCGACATCCGCATCGCTGCGGACAGCGCGCGCTTCGGCTTCGTCTTTGCCCGCCGCGGCCTGGTGCCGGAGGCGGGCAGCGCCTGGTTCCTGCCGCAGATCGTGGGGCTCCCCCAGGCGCTGCGCTGGTGTCTTTCCGGCAAGATCTTCGACGCAGCCGAGGCGCTGTCCGGCGGACTCGTCAGTGAGGTCGTGCCCGCCGACAGGCTGCTGGAGAAGGCGCAGGAAATCGCGCTAGAAATCGCCGAGAACACCGCCCCCGTCTCCATCGCGCTCACCCGGCAGATGCTGTGGCGCTTCGCAGGAGAGGCATCGCCAACCGCCGCGCTGAAGGTGGATGGCGGCTTCGCCATGGCACTGGGCGCCGGACCGGACGTCCGCGAAGGGGTTGCGGCTTTCCTGGAAAAGCGCGCGCCGGCCTTTCCCGGCCGAATCACGCGGGACATGCCGCCCGGCTATCCGTGGTGGGGCCATTGATCGGTCCTGCCGCCTAAGCGCCTGCGAACACGGCGGTCCTCCCTCTCGACCTGAATGGCTTTGCCCTCTAATGCTTGGCGAAGGTGGATTACCCACCTTCGCTTCAAGGGTCTTTTCTGCCGCTAGATCGCCTTCCGCCCACTGTTCGTCCGCCCGCCGCATGGGCGGCAACAGGTGTCGCTGTCGGCGTCGCGTTCTGGATCCGCCATGCCGCGGATGGCACGCTGCCGCCCGGCTTTCCGTTCCTCACCTTCTTCCCCGCCGTGATCCTGGTGTCGGTGCTGTTCGGCGCGCGCTACGGGTCGGCGGCCGCTGCATTGGGTGGGCTTCTCGCCTGGTATTTCTTCATCCCGCCGAGAAACGCGTTCAATCTCGATCTCGGCTCGCTTTCGGCGATGGGCTTCTACACGCTGGTCGTGGCCACCGACGTATTGATCATCCACTGGATGCAGCGCGCTAACGGTCACCTGGCGCAGGAACGCGAGCGGAGCGCAGCGCTGGCCCGCACCCGCGCGCTGCTGTTCGATGAGCTGCAGCACAGGGTATCGAACAATCTGCAAGCGGTTGCCGGGCTTCTGGCGCTGCAGCGACGCCGCCTCGCCGATCCCCTGGCTGCGGCCGCACTGGCCGAGGCCTCCCAGCGGGTCGCGCTGATCGGGCGGATCAGCCGCCGGCTCTACGATGCCGATGAAAGCGGCAAGGATCTTGCCGCCTTCCTGACGGCATTGCTCGACGATGTGGTGGAAGCGAACGGCCGCAGCGACATTGCGCGCCGGGTCGATTGCCCATCCGACCTGCGCCTCTCGATGGAACAGGCGCTGCCCGTGGCGCTGGTCGTGGCGGAATCGATCGCCAACGCGATCGAGCACGGCCTGCCTGATCATCGTGCCCCCGCCATCGCCATTGAGGTGCGTGCCGCTGGCGGGCAGCTCAGCATCAGCGTTGTCGACAACGGCGGCAAGCT